>DAINNB010000070.1:0-1275 GCA_036736085.1 Chlamydiales bacterium | reverse complement strand
CGAAACAATACGAGATGTTTCTAAAGAACTTTCCAACTAGCTTTCAACCGCTCCATACGCCCTAGTAGAATCAATAGCCCCGCGAGAAAGCCCAACAATTCCAATCAAGTTCATCGTCAGCATCAAAGAGACCGCAATATCGGCTAAAGCCCAAATAATATCCACCTTAAGTAAACTTCCCATCGGGATCATGGCGATATAAAAACAACGGAATACATGTGCCTTTTCTTTTCCTATAATAAAGTTTAACGCTTTTTCTCCACAGTAACACCATGCCATGATCGTCGTAAAAGCAAAGAGGACAAGAGAAAAAATAACGATATAGCCGCCTATAGGATGATCAAGGCCTTGAGAGAATGCATGCGTTACCATGTTCGTGCTCTGCAAATGAGGATTTTCATAGGCGCCTGTCACCATGAGGACAAGCCCGGTTGCACTGCACATGATCATCACGACAAGCGGAGCGACTAAAGAAGCGATTCCATCCATAACTGGATGTTCTGATTTAGCGCTCGCTTGCAAAATGGGCACAATGCCAAGCCCTGCATCGGTGGCAAAAAGCCCCCGATCAAATCCCGTGGTAATAGCTTTAAACATCCCCGTTCCAGCGAGCCCCCCTGTAAAAGCCGACACATCAAACGCTTTTTCAAACATCAGTTTCAAAGCCGGGATGATTTCTTGATAGTGAATCACTAAAATCGCAAGCGCCGTTCCAAGATAGAGCAACGCTTTTACAGGGATCATATAAGAAGCGAAATGGGAAATACGCTGAATCCCTCCAAACACGGTGAGGGCAAGCGCGACCGCCAAACCTAGACTGCAATGCAAAGGATTTAAGCCAAGCTTTTCCAAAGGGAGAACGACAGAATTAATCTGGGCCAGGTTCCCGATCGCAACAGCCCCGAATATCACTAACAAAGCAAACAAAACTGCTATTTTTCTATATCCTAGCTCCTCTTCAAGGTAATACATCGGTCCGCCGACATTTTCGCCAGACTTCGTTTTATTTCTATTAGAAACGCCCAAAACGCAGCTGACAAACTGGATCACAGAACCAAAAAAGACCATGATCCACATCCAAACAAGGGCGCCCGGGCCTCCTGTGGCAAGAGCGATGGCCATCCCAGAAATATTGCCAGTGCCAAGGTTGCCGGCCAAAACAGCGCAAACAGCCCGAAATCGACTAATATTGCCTACGCTCTCTGCTTGATTTCTCGTTAAACATAAAATACCTTTTTTCAAATTGGTCAGCTTGACAAACCGAAGTTTTTCAGT
>DAINNB010000069.1:0-8260 GCA_036736085.1 Chlamydiales bacterium | reverse complement strand
ATTGCTTGCGGAAAAAAAAGAGTCCGGCGCATCATAGGGGCTGTATGGAATTAGTGAACGTCAAAAATTTTCTCATCGGACCTAACCAGCCGCTTGCTGTGATGTGCGGTCCCTGCGTGATGGAAAGTGAAGAGCATACGTTTGCAGCGGCCCAAGAACTCAAAGAGATTTTTTCAGCTTTCCCCTTTTCATTTATTTTTAAAGCGAGCTATGACAAGGCGAACCGAAGCTCGGTCCACTCTTTCCGCGGGCCCGGCATTGAAAAAGGGCTCTATATTTTACAAAGAATTCAAAACGAATTGGACCTTCCTGTGATCACGGATGTGCACTCTCCTGAAGAGGCCGCCTTGGCCGGCAATGTATGCGATATGATCCAGATCCCCGCGTTTTTATCGCGCCAAACGGATTTGATCGCAGCAGCTGCTTGTACTAAGGCCGCTGTCAATGTCAAAAAAGGGCAGTTCATGGCGCCTTGGGAAATGGAAAATGTCGTTGATAAACTTCTTTCTTGCGGGAAACGGCAGATTGTCCTCACTGATCGAGGGACGTCCTTTGGATACAACAATTTGGTTAGCGATATGAGGGCCATTCCGATCATGAAGGGTTTGGGATTTCCTGTCTGCTTCGATGCCTCTCACTCCGTTCAGCTGCCGGGAGGCCTTGGAACTTCCTCGGGAGGGCAAAGGCAATTTATCCCAACTCTTGCCCGCTGCGCTATCGCGGCTGGATGCAATGCGCTATTTATTGAAGCGCACCCCGATCCGGCCTCCGCGAAAAGCGACGCCGCAACGGTCATGCCTTTTAAAGAACTCGGACGGCTGCTCAAAGAGATCGACATGCTCTATACAACCCAGCTTGGCTTTGCGAACCTATCCGACTAAAAAGTTTCGATCGATTTTGGGGTTCTTTTGCGCTGCTCTTTGATTCATTTTAGGTTCTCAGATGTTTAAACGCACTGTAGCCATTTGGAGCTCCCTTCTTGTCTGCTGCGCTATCTTGGTCTATTTTCAATTCATTGCAGTCAGGGAAAAAGATCTGGCGGCTTATCAAGATCTGATGCAAGAGAGCCTCGATATTAAATCAAAACACGCACTGGAAAAAGAGCCAGGCAAGCAAATCCGCTTTCTTGTGCAAAAAGACATTTGGACCGGAGAAGATCAAAAAAAATCCCATATCCGCATGATCAGCGAAAATTCAGAGCTGATCATCTCCCAGCAAGGACGGAGCCTGGAAGCCCACGAAACGTTTCGCAATATGAAAGGATCCATGCAAAAAGAAGCGGACGCGTCGCTGATTTACCGGATCGAAGCGATGGAGGGATTTTATCGTTTTCCATCGGACGAACTCGTTGCTAATAAAGTAAAGATTTTCACCGAAGATCATTTCTATCTAGAAGCAGACAGAGCAGAAATTGTCACCGCCGATCAACCGCTGCAGCTCGAGGGTAATATCCGCTTAAGATCTTCCTCTTGGCTGGATAAAGAGACTTATGCTCTGGCAGACAAAGCGATCTACCATCCGAAAGAGCGCCTCTTCATTCTCCTTGGCTCTGCCGAAAAAAATGTATTATGCTGGCAAGACGGGGCCAGTTTTGCGGCTCCCGAGATCCATATCCAGCAAAACATGAAAACCGTTGAAGGAGTAGGTGATGTCCGCTTTTCCTTCAGCTTGGAAGAAAAAAACTATTTTGAATCTATTTTTTCGAGGTACATGTGAAACTTTTTCTCTATACTGCGCTCGCCCTTTTTTTCCATTCAGCAGTCTATGGCTCTTCCAGCGCGAAACCAATAGCCGCCTCGACGATCTTAGAGACCCCTCATTTCAGCGATCTTAGATCCTATGCGGATGCTGATACCCTGATCTTGCTCGACATTGATGATACGCTCCTTATCCCCACCCAAACGCTCGTGTCCGATGTCTGGTTCCAATATCAATATAAAAAAAACAAAGACCTGCCCGATCCTTTAGACGCGACCCTCGCGCAGTGGGAAGCGATCAGACATTTAAGCCGCATGAAAACAGTTGAAAAGGACACGGCCAAAATCGTCTCCGATCTGCAACGAAAAACGTATTGCATCATGGGCCTAACTACACAAGGGCTTGCGCTCGCCACTCGCACGGTAGAGCAGCTTTTGGACAATGATATCGATCTCATTAAAACAGCTCCCTCGCAAGATGATATTTATTTGATGAACGGCCGAGGCGTGCTGTATCGGCATGGGATTCTTTTCACATCGGGAACGCCGAAAGGCCCAGCCCTTGAAAAGCTTTTGAAAGCCATTAACTACCGGCCTAAAAAAATCGTCTTTATCAATGACAAAGAAACTCATTTGCTCGATGTAGCTGAAAGCGCTAAAAAACTCGGCATCGATTTCACCGGCCTTCGCTATAGCTACAGCGATGAAAGGGTCGCCCATTTTTCGCCCGAGCTAGCCGAGATTGAATTCCATTTTTCAACGATTTCGCATCTCCTCACCGATGAAGAGGCGAAATCATTATTGGAGATGCTCCATGAGTCTTCTTGAACTTAAGCATCTCGTGAAAGAGTACGGAGGCAAACCAGTCGTCAACGGGCTGTCCCTTTCTGTTTCACCAGGAGAAGTCGTCGGTCTTTTAGGGCCGAACGGCGCTGGAAAAACGACCGCCTTTTACATGGCCGTCGGCCTCATCCAGCCGGATGAGGGAGAGGTCTTTTTCCAAAATCAAAATGTGACCTATTTGCCCATGCACAAACGGGCCCTCATGGGACTTGGCTACTTGGCGCAAGAACCCTCGATCTTCCGCTCTCTGACAGTAGAAGAAAATATCCGCTGTATTTTAGAGACACAAAAAAAGCCAGCGCAAAGCCTAGATGAACTCCTTGAAGAACTTCACCTCACTCGTCTGCGAGACAAAAAGGCCAGCACGCTTTCGGGCGGAGAGAGAAGGCGCTTGGAGATCACCCGCGCGCTCGTGACCCAGCCGTCCCTTCTTTTGCTCGACGAGCCCTTTGCCAACATCGACCCTCTCGCTGTGGCCGACGTCAAACATCTGATCCGCATCTTAAAAGAAAAACAAATCAGCGTCCTCATCACAGACCACAACGCCCGCGAAATCTTTTCCATTGTCGACAGAAGCTATTTGGTCCAGCAGGGCAAAGTTTTGCTCTCCGGAACCGTCGAAGAGCTCACCTCGCACCCCGAAGCGAGACGAAACTATTTTGGAGAAGATTTTAAGTTATAACTGTCCTCATAAGGACAATAGCTATTAGTAAAATCCACCCTCTCTTGCAAGGAAGGATGGCTCGATCTCCAAAATATTGTGAACCGATCCGGCCGAGGATTGGCTAAATTTTTTTGCTGTAAAATCACAAAAGCCTCGCCTGCAGCCTGGTTATCATGGGTCATGTCCAATCCAAAACGGTCTGCTTGTCTCTCCATAGTTCGAGAGACGAAAAGAGACAAAGGATCAGTTGCGAGGGAAAGAAAAGTAAATAAGAAAAGAAACAAGGGAAAAGAGGCTATATTCGAAAGTTGGACAAATCCAAATCGGGATTGAAACCGAGAAGCAAGCGAAGGGGCCCATCGATACGCTATATAAAAAATAAACAGCATTAAAAAAGAAAAGTAACAAAACGACCACCACATATGGTGAAGGACATAATGGCCCATCTCATGGCCGACGACGAAAAGAATTTGGGGCGTCGTCATATTTTGAATCAGCGTATCCCAAAGCACGATCCGTTTCGTATGGCCAAACCCCACAACATAGGCGTTTAACATGTTTGTTTCCCGGCTTTTATTCACCTCATAGATCCGACCTTCATGAATGCCTGCTTGAGAAGCTAAGGACAAAATCTGCTGCTCAAGTTCTTTATCCTTCATAGGGCCGAAATCGTTGAAAAGAGGATCTATCCAAATCGGCTGAACGACCATCATGAAAAATCCTATCGCCATCCCGGCAAATGTACCGTAAAGCCACCATCTCTTCGGACTTTTTCTTAAAAAGACGTAAAAAATCCATACAAAAGCAAGGGCCGAAATAGCGAGAAGCAAAACCCCCTTGCCATAATAAACAAACCACTCAGGCAAAGATTGCAAGGAAAGGCCATAGCTTTGAGGCCGGAAATAGCCTGAGTACATAGAAAGAGGTAAGCTCAAAAGTTGATACAAAGCGATAAACAATAGAAGATAAAGGGCTAAAGAGCCATACCAGAACCTCCTTCTTTTTTCAGCAAACGCAGCCAACTTTGCGCTCCAGCCTGTCATTAAAAAAAAGCACGGCAAAAAAAGGCTCCATAGTTGCTGAACGGCCCATAAAATTGTGCCGCTCCGATAATACCGAAGTGTCTCTTCGCTCACATCAGGTATTTGTACATGGGCGCATTGGCCTAGGATCTCAAGCATAGTTCCTCCGAAAAAGTGTTCATTAAGTGATCGTAAGCGCTTAAAACCTTGGCGACCGAAATCTGCTGCAGGCAATCGCTCACCTTGCTTCCTCCGCATCCATCCTGATAACAAGGCCTGCAGCTCATCGGCTCTGTGACTACGCGCGCCTTAGAGTGCTGCCAAGGCCCCCAAGCTGCATCGGAAGTCGGTCCGAACAAGGCCAAAACGGGCGTTTTTAAAGCGCTGGCCATATGCAATGGGACAGAGTCGACGCAAATCAGCGCTTTGGCCCTTTGGATCAATGCCGAGAGCTCTTTGAGAGAAATTTTTCCCGCCAAGTTCAGCGCGTTCGTGCCTTCAACGATTTGCTCCACCATGTTCATCTCTATTGGATCTGGACCGGAAGTAAACACTACCTTCTCCCCCCTTTCTAATAAATGATGGAGAAGCTCTCTCATCTGCGCAATAGGCCAGCATTTAAAACGCCAGCGAGAAGAAGGATGGATCAGAATATAGGGCGATGGGCCCGTGAGAAGCTCGGCGCTCTGAACGCATTCGTCAGGTACATGTAAAAAAAGACGCCTTTCTTCCAGGCGGGGAAAAATACCCATTCTGCGAACAGCATCCAAATTTCTTTCGACCGTATGCCGAACAGTGGGGCAATTTTTTACAACGTGGGTATAAAGCCCCTTTTTTCCTAAAAATCCTTTCCCTTTCGGATCGAATCCCACGCGGATCGGGGCCCCTGAAATGCGAGCAGCCAAAGCTCCCCGGTCGCCTTCGGTCAAATTGATCACAACATCATTGTTTTCTTTCCGAATGCATTGGAGCAAAGCTACCTCTTTCATCAGTTTCCTTACACCCAATTTTTTCCAATTGCGATCATACAAAATGAATCCATCCACTGCAGGATGCCCTTGTAACATAGGGGCGCTTTCAGCCCAAATGAAAGCATCGAGATGCGCATGAGGCAGGGCCTTTTTTAAGGCGGTAAACACAGGAGCAGTTAAAAGTACATCGCCCAAGTGCCTCAACTTGACAACCAAAATTTTTTTTACCTTTCCCAAGTCTGGATAATTGCCGTATATCGATGTCGCCATGTCTATTTTCCCTCTCGTCTTTATCTTTTTTTTATCTAAACGCTCGTTTGAAAAAATGGGCCTAGCATCTCAACGACCCGCTCTCAAAAGTCCCTCGTATCTTTTTGGAGATAACCTACTTAAGAAGAAAAAACAGCAGCAGCTCCTTCCTCCCTTATCCTCGTGTCGAAGAGGGGCAAAGATCTCAAAAAGTCTCTCAAACAGTTATAAAACCCGTGAGATTTATTTTCCTCTACATTACAATGTTCTTCAACAATTTATCCTACGGAGACCCTCATGGCACAAGCAACAACTCAAACTTTAGAGCAAACGCTTTCTATCATTAAGCCCGATGCAGTGGGCCAAAACCAAATCGGCAACATCATTGAATATTTTGAGCGCGACGGCCTCTCCGTAATCGCTGCAAAGATGATGCATCTTAACACAGACCAGGCGAAAAATTTTTACATCATCCACAAAGATCGTCCTTTTTATCAAGAGCTGGTGGAATTCATGACATCAGGCCCTATTCTTGTGATGGTGCTCGAAGGCGATAACGCAGTAGCCCGAAGCCGAAAAATCATGGGATTAACAGATCCAGCGAAAGCTGAAGCCGGAACAATCCGCGCCGATTTTGCGACAAGCATCGAGCGCAACGCTGTTCACGGTTCCGACAGCTTGGCAAATGCCTCTACAGAAATTTCTTTCTTCTTTAAAGCAAACGAAATCTTCCCGAGATCCTAAGCATTCTTTTTCGTGCGGGCTTTGCCCGCACTCTCTTGTCACACTATTTACGTTTACAAAACCAGCGTAGAAATTTTCGCTCTTTTCAAAAAAAAATCCCTATATTTTAAAGTTCTTGTATGCGATAGTTCAGTCATTTGTAATGACTCATGCAAGATTTGATTAAAGGCCTTACTCCCTCCGAACTTAACCAAGCTCCCCTGCGCTCCGCGCTGCCCAAAACCATTTTACGATTCCCTTCTCTTTTTGATGAACGGTTGGTAAAAGGGTTGGAGAGGCTCATCCATAATGCATCGAGCCGTTTTCTTACAGACCGCTCTTCCAAACACATCCGCTCTTTGCTGCTGACCCAATTTTGCCTGCAAAAAAAAATAGAAGAGCAGCTAAAAAAAAACTCTCCTACTCAAAAACACCTATTTCTCAAGCTCTTTTCAAGCCCTGGAAGAATTTGTTTAGCCCTCACTTATTCAAGCAATCACGCCTTTCAAAAAGAGAGGATCATCAAAACATTTCGCACTCTATTGCCTGGAGTAAGAGAGGTCCCCAACTCTTTTTATCTATGGTACCATGCGGACTACTCTTACTACTTTTGTTATCTCGAAGTATATAAGCTCAGAGGACAGGAATTTTCCAAGCAAGAGCTTAAAAAAAATGAAAAGGCCCTGCAAAACCAATTGCTGACGATCTCGCCCCTAACCCCGACTCTTTTTTGGCCCTATAATAAAGAAGAATCTTTCCGTCAGCTTCAGTTGCTGCAAAGAGAAATCACCTCGCCGGAAGATCTGCCTCAAGTATCGATCCACTTTCGAGAGCAGACTGCGAATTCTTTAGAATTCTTGCTCCATTGCGCACGTCCGAAATCGACAGAAACTCTTCATCATGCCCTCAAAAAACTCCCCGATTCGCTCCCCTGCTTTTGCCAGTCTTCACATGAAAATAAACATCCCTTGCATATTGAAATGGGCGTTTTTTCAATTAAAGTACCCTCTTCAGCCTTTGACATGCACGATTCCATCAATCTTCTCTACGCCAGACGATATGTCATCAAATCATTAGAAGAGAGCCTTGGAGTGTTCCGCGATTTCAATGGAGGGCTGTTTGAAAAGCAGCAAGAACATTTCGACATCATTCGCTTTCATTTAGCTAACAAAATCCCCCACTTCGACCTTTTTGCCGAAAAGCTTTTTTACGCCTTAAACCGAATTGAAACGTGGTTTTCATTTTCTATTGAAGAAGCTGAATACCTGTTTGGCGCATTTTCCGAACTTGTCCAAGAAAGCGCCCCGAAAGAACTCAAACGGCAACTCCGTTCCTTTACGATCATTAAAACGCCCAATAGCTCAGATCTCTACAAACATCTAAACACTCCTTCCACCTCCCATGCGCAGATCACTATCGGCGATTTTTATTATCTTTGCCTCATGCAGCCCAAAGCAGCTCACTGCCCTGTTAAAGAGCTCCCTTCGACTAAAAAAACGCTCCGTTTTGCATATCAAAGCGGCATGCCCCCTTCTTTCAATCCCCATTATTCCTTTGGAGACATTCGCTGCCAAATCCTCAACAAACTGCTTTTTGAAGGGCTCACAAGGCTCAACGAACAAGGGATGCCAGAACTCGCGGGAGCGATTGCTATGCAGCAAGACGGCCTTTGTTATACTTTTAAACTAAGGCCATATCGCTGGTCGAATGGAGAACACGTCACTGCGCTCGACTACGTTTCCAGCTGGCGCGGCGCCCTATCGGATTGCATCAATCATCCAGAACTTCTTTTCGTCATCAAAAATGCGCAAGAATATAAAGAAAAAAAGTGTCCTTTTTCAGAAGTTGCCGTCAAAGCTCTCGATGCGGAAACCCTGCAGATCCAGCTTCAATGGCCCGACCCCTACTTTTTACATAAATTAGCGCAGCCCTTTTTCTCTCCCCTCTTCGGCTCGCTGAGAGAACCAAAATGGTTTAACGGCCCTTATCTTATTCGTGAACAGACTGAAGAAAAGATCCTTCTCGAGCGCAATCCATACTTTTGGGATGCCGAAAGGATCTATTTCGATCAGATCGAGATGAGAAAAGAGG
>DAINNB010000068.1:5275-8423 GCA_036736085.1 Chlamydiales bacterium | reverse complement strand
GCCAGTCTTCCTGTGGGAGGAGTACAGCTGTACAAGAAAAAAACTCCACCAAAGCTTTTGCAGCAGCAGGCATAACCTCCCCCTCTTCTACCTCCTACGGCTGGCGCCACTTCTCTCCGACCCAAGCTCTTCACTGGACCGACTTCCCCTCCGATTTTTGCTTCTCACCACGCCTAACCAAACAATCTCAAGCTTCCAGCGCTCGTCTCTGGACAAAACCTCAAATTCTTCACTCTACTTTCCTCCCAGACGAACTCCACTTTCATGAGCTCGTAAAAAACACCCTGCAGGCCATCCAGCAAGAACATCTAAAAAAATGCGTTTTCGCCAGAGAGCACCTCCTTCATCTCCAATCTCCCATCGACCCCTGGCCTCTCCTCTCCGCTCTTCAAAAAAAAGTCCAAAATGCGTATCTCATCTGCATCCAGCCCACGCCTCGCTCCACCTTCATCAGCTTTACTCCAGAAAAACTCTATTCCCGCAAAAATCTCTCTCTTTCCACCGAAGCTCTCGCCGGCACCCAAACAACCTCCTCACCCCATCGTCTCTCTCTCGCAAAATACCAACAAGAATTCCATCTCGTCGAAGCCTCCATCAAAGAGGCCCTCACCCCCCTTACCTCCTCTCCCCTCACTATCTCCTCTCCCTCCCTACGCACAACATCAGGCCTACAACATCTCCATAGCCACCTCAAAGCCACACTTCTGCCCCACGTCACAGACAATCAGCTCCTCGACGCTCTCCACCCCACAGCCGCTCTCCTCGGCTCCCCCAAACCCGAAGCATGGAAACACCTTGCCCAAGAACCCTTCGAGCGAGGCCTCTACGGAGCCCCCCTCGGCCGCATCACCCCCTCATCCTCCACATGGGTCGTCGGCATCCGCTCATGCCTCCTCTTCGAATCCACCGCACGTCTCTACTCCGGCGCAGGAATCGTCTCAGGCTCAGACTCATCAACCGAATGGGAAGAACTCAACGATAAACTTCACCTCTGGAAGGAACTTTTTTTCTAATCGCAAGTTGGGGCGTTGCCCCAAACCCCACCAAAGGACTTCGTCCTTATGGAATCCTGGTGTTTTTTGATTGAGATTTTTTAAGAGAAAAATCTCGACACAAAAGGAGGATTCAATTTTTTATTTATTGACCAGATAACTGGGAATTTTTTATGATCCCGGCCCTTTATAAGGAGGACATTATGTCATGTGATATCGAAGGATTAGGTTGTTTTGCTGGCGTATTTGAAGAAGATCTGATGGATGAAGATTTGGAAATCTTGCCTGAAACCATTTCTATGGCTATTTTTTCGGAAAATTCCTCAAAGATCAAAATGAAAAAAACCGTAAATAACATCTTTTCTCAGGATGAAATACAACAAAGAATATATTCTTGTTTGCAGAAAACACCTTTATTAGAAGTAAACAGAAGCGTAACCGTCGGTGGGACCGCCTCTTGGGGAGGAAAAGAAGGAGTCCAATATAGTGGATATGCAAAAGGCGAAGTCAAGGATAATAAAGGAAATAAAGCTGAAGTGAAAGTAGAGCAGAAATCAGACGGCACGGGCAATTTAAGCGTCTCTGCGACTCATGAAAAATCCAAACCATCAAATTCAAAAGAAAAAAATGATCGAAAATAAGTTTCTGCGTTATGTATCCTTTTGTTGTTTCCTTGCATTTTTCGCTTGTTCTAAAACATCAAAAGTTGATGAGGCTGAGAAAAATGGCCCTTTAAAAAAAGAGGGCTATTTTCTTTCTGTCCCCATCACAAAGTTTTCTTCCATCAACTCTCCTTGCTTAGACGTTAAGATCAATAATACTCTTTATTCTGTCGAGCTTGACTTGGGATTTAGAGGGTATTTAACTATGTACCAAGATATGGTGGATCAAATAGCAGAAAAAAAAGAAGCTGGACATCGAAAGATGTATGGAATCAGGGGAAAAGAATATCTTAATACTCTTTATGATCTTGAAAAAATCAGAATAGGAGATATGAGTTTTCTAAATATTACTCTTCAAGGAGAAGAGAGGGCCTTCATCGCAGATTCAATCCTTCGAAAAAGTGGCGAAGAACCTATCCTCAGAGATCCTGGCAGATTAGGCTGGTGTTTATTTCAAAACAGCAACTTGCTCGTTGATATTCAGGGAAAAAAACTTATTTTCTGCGACTCTCTTGAAAACTTGCAGGAACATGGATATTTCTTAAGCAAATGGACCGAAGCCCCTATGTTGCTAGATCAAGGGCTTGTTGAATTTCATGCTGTTTCCCCCCAAGGAATTTTACGCTGCATGTTGGATACAGGCGCCACTCTTAATATGCTTCATCTCAAAGGAACGCAAACGATCGACGAAGCTCTTCAAGATCCCCAAAACATCATAAGCTATCCTTGGTTTTCCATCGGAGGCCAAAATATAGGAGAGATCTCTTTTCATTCTGTGCCTATTCAGCTTCCTATTCCCGTACAGGCAATTTTAGGCATGCAATTCTTTTCCAAACAGATCGTTTTTTTAGATTTCACAAATGAAAAAATCCTTTTTACAACGCCCTAAAAAAAGAAACTTTTTTCTAATCGCAAGTTGGGGCTTCGCCCCAAACCCCACCAAAGGACTTCGTCCTTATGGAATCCTGGTGTTTTTGTAAAAAGGTCATAACCAATATATTGGTTATGACGTAAATTTTTTTAACATTAGCGTGTAGATTAGGGAAAATCATGACGAAATATATTGAAGCTGAAAAATTCCAAACTCAATGCCTAAAGTTAACAGAGGAAGTACATCGAACAAAAAAACGATTCATTATCACAAAAGGAAAAAAGCCCATCGCCCAACTCATACCTTTTAACGAAAAGAAAGAAGGTCTATTTGGAAAAATGAAGGGTACAATTCATATTTTAGAAGACATTATTCCTCCTATCGATAGCATCTGGAATGTCTCCCATTAGGACGTTATCCTTCTAAATTTCCATTTCTCTTTAATCAGGATTTTTCTCTCGAAAAATCCCAATAAAATAGGATTCCAAAGGACGAAGTCTTTTGGTGGGGCTTGGGGCGAAGCCCCAAACTACTGCGAATCTGCTGTGTTAAACAGGCCTAGTTCAACCCCATAGTAAAGCTATTGCCAAAAGAGATTAGCGATGCTGACTGCAGTCTCCAAC
>DAINNB010000068.1:0-5265 GCA_036736085.1 Chlamydiales bacterium | reverse complement strand
TTATAAATATTTCTTCTTTTTTGTTGTTGCCTTGGTGCCTCCCCCCCAAACTACTGAGCATCTGCTGTGTTTACCAGGCCTAGTTCAACCCCATAGTATTGATCTTGCCAATAGAGATAAGCGTTGCTGTCTGCTGGATCCATCTGGTTCATGTCGACCACGAGTGCTGTTTTTAGACTTTCTGCAACGGTGGGGATATGAGGATCTTGAGGCGTTAAAGCTTTCATGGCGACTAGGAGGGGGCCTAGGAGGGCTGGGCCTTTTAGCTTGGCTCCATTAGGGGTGTTTTCATAAATCATATCGGGAGTGTAAGGCTGCTCACTGTGGGCGATGAGATAATTGAGCATTTTTTGTCCCATCGTTTTGACGGAGTCGAGGATGTTGAAGGGATCTTGAGAGGAGCGGATGAACTTACCTACATTGGTTAAAAATCGGATCGAATCCCATCCGATGGGATGGGGGCCGTTGCCGGAGGGACCGTCATTTTCATTCCAGGCAGGATTATCGGGCATGCCGGCAGCTTGAGGATCGTTAGGATCTTGGTATTCATGCTGGAGAATTGTTAAATAGGCCACGCTGTTGACTACGGCTTGTTTAAGTGCTGCTGCTTGGGAAGAAATGGAAGGGTCTTGGGAAACGAGGACATAATTGTAGATCTCTGCAAGAACGACGGGGTCGAAGTAGGATGGATTGAGAAAGGTTCCCTGATTGGGTTGATTCGGATCGTTTACCCAGCCGCCGCCGCCCCAATTGTCATTGCAAAGCACGGGATTATAGAGGACGTTTTGGTATTTAAAACCGTGGTGGGCTTGATCGTAAGAACTTTGCGGATGGCCCGATATGTTATTGTAGAGGAAAGTTTTTATAGCGGTCTCGATCAACGAACTCATTTTGGAGTCGGAAGGTTGGCCGGAATTAGGAAAACCGCCAAAGCAATGTAGGGTCAGATCGCCAAACTTTGTTAGAGCTTTTAACATCAGAGCTATGATTTGTTCATCCGCGTCGGTTGCTGTGCTTAAACTGGGGTTACCAGGATCGCCTTGAGGGTAAGGATATTTTCCGCTTTGATAGACAGATCCTGGAGGCTGGCCTAAATCAATGAGCCATCCGGCAAGACCTGGAGTCCATGCCCATGAATTTTTCGGATCGTTAACAGTCGCCGCTTTTTGTTCTACAAGATACAAGTAGCCATTGAGAGTTTGTTGAAAGAGATCTTTGTCTCCCGCATTGAAAGCATTTTCTAAAGTATACCAAATGGCTTCTGTCGATGTTGCGCTGAGTACTGGAGCTCCTCCAGCATCCGAAGTATGGCTTACAGGAAAACCCATCGATTGCGAAGGATCGGTTGGTAGTTTTGGATCAGAGATGAGCACGTAAGAGACGCCTTGGATCTTTAACGTCTTTTCTGTCGCTGGCTGCATGTTGGGAGCGATGGGTTTGGACGGTTTGGGAAGAACGCCGGGTTTTCCAGACCAAATCGGATTGATTAAAGAAGACTGGACAAGGTTTGCATAAGCATCAAATAAATCCCCTATGATGGTAGTTGTAGAAGGATTCATCGCGTTCACCAAGTTCCATACCAAACTGCCATCGAGCTGATTGACGGTAATATAACCGTTAATGTCATTCGTTAGCTGAGAAGAAGAGTGGTTTTGAGCGCTTGAGCGATCTTTTCCAAACTGGCTTTGAACCACTTTGGCGTAGGCATTCCATTCGGAATAAGGAGCCTGGGGACTAGGAAAAGGATTTTGAGCTAACCATGCTGCCAGATCGTCATAAAGCTGCAAAAGACCGGCGCCTGCATCCGCGTTTGCCATCTGTACTACCGCATCGATGATTTCTTGAGGAGGAATGTCTCGAAAAGAAAATCTCCCAAAATGCCGAAATTCTATTTCATCATGTGCTACGCAAGAGGCCCCAGTACAAAGCATGATGGGAAGAAAGCAATTTTTGATAGCCATGCAACGCGATTGTCTTAGAAAACTCATTTTCCCCACCATTTTTTGTAAAAAATTTTCTTCAATTCTACCGTCTTTTTCTAAATAACCCAAGAAAAATAGCAGGCTTTCATGGCAAAAAACGAAGATGTTGGGCTTGTACCGAAACAACTTGAAGAATCGGTTTTTGACTGCGTTGGCTTTACCTCAACATTTTGATTCTCACTCGCGCCTTGCCTCCGGCAATGGTCGCTCGCTCCGAATCAAAATGTTCAGGAGCCTCCTTGTCAAAAAAACGATTCTTCAAGTTATTTCGGTATACGATCCGACCTTGTAAACGAGTTGGACCAATCCGCTTGGATAGGATTGAGCAGATACTGAGCAGCATGAAATCTCTTTGCTAATCGGCTTAAAAAGAGGAATGCCTTTTCCTAAAATGATGGGAATAATAGATAAGGTGATCAAATCGACCATCTGCAAATCGAGGAATTGCGAAATCGTAGATCCTCCATCGATCCAAATATGTTGAATGCCGTCTGCATGGAGCTGAGAGAGCAGTTGAGTGAGATCTCCGCAAAATATCTCAGCCCCTTCTCTGACAGTCTGCAAGCTTCTGCTAAGAACGATGAGCCTTTTGCCTTTGTAGGGCCAATCGGCTACAGGAGCCGCAACTTCATAAGTATTGCGGCCTAGGATGACTGCGTCGATGCTATCTAACAGTTTTTGAAATCCATAATCCTCATCGTATCCCCCGACTTGATCAAGCCAATCGAGGCTTCCATCTTCGCGTGCTATGTATCCATCGAGACTGGAAGCAATGTAAACGGAGATTTTTGGGCGGTTCATCTTAAAAGAGCTCATGAAGCACTTCCATAAATAACTCGAGGCCCACAAAAAGAAAGAGGACGAGAAGCAGTGCCTTTCCGCCTCGGAGCAAAATAGGTCCTTTTGCATGCTGCTCGCGGGCCATCCAAGCGAGCAAGATGGGGAGAAAACCTAAAAGCAAAGCGCAGCCAATGCCGCCGGCATAACCTAATGCTTTAAGAAAAGCTGCAGGATAGGTGAGGGCCATCAGGAGAGGTGGAATGAAAGTGATCGCAGCGAGTAGAAGGCGCTTTAGTCCTTTTTTGGCCAGGTGCAGCCCGTCTGCAAGAAAGTCCATGAGTCCCAATGCCACGCCTAAAAATGACGTTGTGATCGCAAAAAACGCAAAACTTTGTCCGAGTCCATACACAAGGCCGGTACCGATATGGGCCTTGAGAGGTTCTACTGCTGTAGAACCTGCCAACATAGCTTGTTTCAATCCTGTTTCACCCTCTAAAGGAATGATGCCGAGGATCAAAAGCTCCCAAACGACATAGATCGCAAAGGCGATGGTGGTGCCTCCTAAAATAGCGATCCGAAGCCGTCTGGCATCCCGTTTCATGTAGGTAGCCAAGCTGGGGATCACCCCTTGATAACTAAAGGCTGTAAAGATAACAGGCAGAGCTTTTAGAGACATAGGCCAATCGGAAAACTGCAGCCGAGAAGTATCTACATAACGGGCACCTAAAATAATAAATGTGAAATAAGAGACGATCAGTCCCGCCATCAATACCCAGTTGATCCTGTCGACAGAGCGCGCTCCAAAATAGACAAAAGGGGAAAAGAGCAAGACAAAGAGCAACCCTCCAGCCCAGGAAGGGGCGTTAAGTCCCGTCCAGCTTAGCAAAAGAGAACCTCCGCCAGAAATATAAGCGGTCGATAAACAGTAAAAAAGAAAGAGGTAAAGGACCCAAGCAAAGATCTTGCCAAAGCGTCCCAAATAAGCTCCCGCCATGGAGACAAGGTTCACTTGTGGAGGGAGGCGAAGACAGACTTCCAAAAGGAGCAAGCCCGTGCAGGTCATAAACGCCCAGCATAAAGCATAAATACCAAGGGAAGGCCAAAAACCGCCTTCTGCTGTGACGACTGGCAAGGCGAGCATACCGGCGCCTATCGAGGTACCCGCTACCAAGAGCATGCCGCCCATGAGGTGGCCGAAAGGGGGTTTTGTATCCATAGAAACTCCTAAAAATTCAGACAAGTTTATAGGAAAATCATTTTTTCTTCTCTTGAAAAAATGTATTATAAATCGGCAAAAGATCCATCGATCGCTTGATCGGGCCGTAATTGAAGTAGAAATTCTTCAAGAGGCAAGCACAAGATGCCTTCTTTATGAAGGCGATGTTTACCCAGATAAAGAAACAAAGGCTTTGCTTCAGGATATTCTTCAGAAAAACTTTTCAAACCTTTTAAATCCGATGAATGAACTTCCCGTCCCCTTTTGACTTCTATAGCCCAAAATCCTTTAGGTCCATACAAAATGAAATCGACTTCGACTTGACTTTTCGTTCTCCAAAAACAAAACTGATGAGGTTCTCTTTGAGCTTGGACCCAAGCTCTTAAATGCTGAGCCACTAACCCCTCAAGAGCAGGACCTTCTAGTTCAGCTTCTTTATCCATAGGCCCTTTAGGCCGTAAACTTCGATAAACTCCCGAATCGAAATAATAAAATTTAGGATGACTTACCAATACGCGCTGAGCCCTTCTTGTGAACACTGGCAAACGGAATGCGATAAGCAAATCTTCAAGAATTTGAAGATAGTTATCTACTGTTGTGCGTTTCACTTGAGCTTCTCTTGCAATATCGTTCACATTTAATAATTGACCATGGGAAAAACTCGATATTTCTAAAAATCGGGCAAAATCACCTACTTGACGCACAAGCCCTTCTGCAAGCACTTCTTCCCGTAAACAAATTCCCACATAGTTAAGGATCTTTTCCCAAGCATCTTCAGCTTGCCAAACCATGGGGATCATCCCTACTTTAAGGGCTTTGTCCAACTGAAAAGCGCTGCCAAGTTCCGCTGCAAAAAAAGGAGGCATGAGCCTCAACAAAGCTCTTCCACCCAAAAGATTGCCAATTTCCCTGCGTAACTTTCGAGCGCTGCTTCCAGTCATGATAAATTGAATCGACCTTCCTTCTTCAATGAGAGAATGGATCACAGGAAGTAATCCCGGCGCCCGTTGGATTTCATCTAGAACAATAATCCCTCTTCCTACAGGTAACGAATCAGCAATCTCCCTAAGACGCTCAGGGGCCGCAAGATATCTCCGCTCCTCTTCAGGAAGTAAAAGGTCGATCCGGACGGCATCGGGATAACAGTGAGCTAGCCAAGTCGATTTCCCCGTCCCCCCTAGGGCCAAGAAGAAAAAAACTTTCTGTAGGAGATTGCAAGAATCTAGAGAAGAATTTTTTCATGTGTTTTGGAGCTGTTACCGCTAATATTCCAAATCCGTTGGAATT
>DAINNB010000067.1:0-8527 GCA_036736085.1 Chlamydiales bacterium | reverse complement strand
AGAAGTGAGATCATCGAGATAGCGGCATTGAAGATGAAGGGCTTCTGATTTTCTATCAACTTGCAAAATCGCATAGAGGAGTTGATTTTCTTTAATAAGAGAACCTTTCAGTTCGAACATTTCAGGCCAAACTGGAAGCTCGAATCGCTCAAACCCATCCCCGATCGTTAAAATGGCAAATTTTTTCTGTGTTTTGGAAGAAATTTTAATAGCGACAGTTTCTACGACAAAAGCGGCACGGAACAAAGCTCCGTCGGGAAGCGTTTCCATGTCTTTAAACGATGTGCAAGAAAGGCGCGATAAGATGGAGCGGTACGCATCCATCGGATGACCCGTCAAATAAAATCCCAAAAGCTCTTTTTCCCTTTGCAAGATTTGCATAGGATCTGTGCGAGAGACCAAAGCGGGAGGCGCGGAAAAAGGTTTTGTTTCTTCTTCGAGGAGGGAAAAAAAGCTCATGACGCCGCGGGACGACTCTTTTTGCTCGGATGCGGCCCTTTCAAACATGAGCTCGACGCTCTCTCTCAGCTCATCGCGACTCCAGCCAGTGAAATCAAAAGAACCCGCATCGACGAGAATTTCAATGGTCTTTTTCCCAATCCGTGTTTTATCAACCCGTTCGATGAAATCATAAAGACTTTGAAAACCTCCCCTTTGAGATCTCTCTTCAATGATCATGTCAACAACGGCTTGTCCCACTCCTTTAATCCCCGACATAGCAAAGCGGATACCACCAGATGCAGCGACGAACTCACTGTCGGCTTGATTGATATCGGGAGGAAGGACTGGGATCTGCATCGAGCGGGCTTCTCTGATGAATTTTGCCACCTTTGTCGTATCGTCCCGATCGCACGTCATCAAAGCTGCCATCCACTCCTTCGGATAGTTCGCTTTAAGATACGCCGTTGTATAAGTTAAATAGGCATAGGCGGCCGCGTGAGACTTATTAAAGCCGTAAGAAGCGAATTTTTCAATTTTATCAAAGATCATGCCCGCAGTCGACGCATCAATACCTTTCTTTGCCGCACCTTCCAAAAATTTCTCTCTTTGGCGGGCCATCTCCTCTTTATCTTTTTTCCCCATCGCGCGGCGAAGCACGTCGCCCTCGCCTAATGAATAACCAGCGAGAAGACTTGCAATCTGCATGACCTGCTCTTGATACACCATCACGCCATAAGTTTCCGAAAGAACTTCTTTCATGAGCGGATGGTCAATCTCAATCTCTTCACGTCCATGTTTGCGCTGGATAAAGGAAGGGATCATGTCCATAGGACCTGGGCGATAGAGAGCGCCAACGGCGATGATCTCTTCGAACACATCGATATGCAGCTGTCTCACGAGGTCTTGCATCCCTCCAGACTCGAGCTGAAAAACACCCATCGTCTTGCCTTGCGTGAGAAGATCGAACGTCGTCCGATCATCTAAAGGCAAGTTCGCCCAGTCGATGGCGCGCCCCGTTGTTTTCGCGATCGCATCGACGCATTTTTGGATCGACGTCAAGGTTTTTAAACCCAAAAAGTCGATTTTCAACATGCCTACGCTTTCCACCGGCTTCATCGCAAATTGGGTGACGACCATGTCCGAATCTTTTGCCGTGCAAACAGGAACATAGTCGGTGATCGGGCCCCCGGAAATAATCAAGCCTGCGGCGTGCGTGCTCGTGTTGCGGATCGATCCTTCCGTCTTTTTCGCCATTTCTAAAATGCGGCGAGCTTCCTCATCCCTCTCCATGAACTGGCCTAAAGCGGGATCGACCTCAAAGGCCTTTTCGAGCGTCATCGTGGGATCTTCTGGGACCAGCGCTGCGATCTCGTTTACTTTCGATAAAGGGACGTTAAGCACCCGGCCCACGTCTTTAATCGCCATTTTGGCCTTCATCGTACCAAACGTGATGATCTGAGCGACTTTGTCTTTTCCGTATTTGCTTACAGTGTAATCGATCACCTCTTGACGCCTTTCCATGCAGATGTCCACGTCGATATCAGGATAGGACACTCGCTCAGGATTGATAAAGCGCTCAAAGAAGAGATGGAAACGAAGCGGCTCAATGTCGGTGATGCCGATCAAATAGGCAACGATCGATCCTGCAGCAGACCCCCTTCCTGGCCCCATCGGGATTTTGCGACGTTTCGCCCAAGCGATGAAGTCGTACACGATCAGCATGTAATCGCACATTCCTTTAGAAGCTAAGAGCTGAAACTCATATTCAAACCGCTCCCGGACCACTTGCAAAGGATCCTTGCCCGGATAGAGTTTTTGGACGTGGACGAGATGCTGAGGCGTATAGCGCGACGGGATCGCCTCTTCACATAGATGATATAAAAATTGCTCGGCCGCGCGCACGCGCTCTTCGACTGTATACGATTTGCCCTCCAAAGAAGGGGCGATAAATACAGGGTAATGTTTTGTTTTGAAATCGAGCTCTACTTGGCATTTCGCAGCGACGCGAAGGGTCTCCTCAAGAACTTCCGGCGCATCAGCAAATAGTTTTTGCATTTGCTCCGGCGATTTAAAATAAAACTCATGGCTTGCCAAGACATCGCGCTTAGGATTTAACGTTTTATTTTTAGGGATGCCTCGAGAATCTCTTTCCCAAATTTCGCAAGGTTCGCCCGATTGAATATTTAAAAGAATTTCATGAGCCCGCCAATCGTCCCTTTCTAAATAATGGATGTCGTTTGTTGCAACGCAAGGGATGTTCAATTCTTTAGATAGCGAGAGCAATTTAGCATTCACTCTCTGCTCTGCAGCCGCATAATCGCGGTATTTTTGCAAAAGCCACGGCTCTTTTTCCATCCCATCAGCAAGAATTTGCTCTTCGCTCATCGGATGACGCTGGAGTTCGAAATAAAAATCTTCTCCAAATTGTTCTTTGCACCAAGCGATCTCTTCTTTTAGCTCCAAGTCTAAATCTTGCAAGATCAAATAAGAAATCCTTCCTTGCAAAGGACCAGACAAGCAAATCAACCCCTCTCGATAAAGGGCCAAAACTTCTTTATCGATCCGGGGCTGATAATAAAATCCTTCTAAAAATCCAAGCGAAGAGAGCTTGCAGAGATTTTGGTATCCCTTGTTATTTTTAGCTAAAAGGACCAAAGGAAATCCATTCGGCTGACCTGGAATGCGCTTTTTTTCCAACCTAGATCCTGGAGCTAACCTAATCTCGAAACCCAAAATCGGCTTGATCCCCGCTTGCTTGCACGCTTTATAAAAATCAACGGCCCCGTACAAGTTGCCCATATCTGTCAAAGCGAGAGCGGACATCCCATAGCTTTTCGCCTTTTCAGCTAAAGCCGTGACAGAAGCGGTCGAATCTAAAATAGAAAACTGAGAATGGACATTTAGCGCAATCCACGACATAACTCTCTTATTCCTCCACCAGCTTTTGTTTGCGCGGACTCGATTTCAATGACCAAAAAGGGAGCATGAGCACCATCGAGATGAGCGAGCTGCCTACTAAAATCATAAAAAACGTATCCCAACCCCATTCTTTTGTAATCGCACCTAAAGGGCCCCCCGCAAAAGCGGCCCCCAAATAAGCAAAGCAGCCCACGAACCCGGTGGCCGTAGCCGCCGCTTTTTTATGAGAAAGTTCCGCAGGGACCATGCCGATGAGCATTTGAGGTCCAAAGATAAAAAAACCAAAGAAAAAAAGAAAGAGGCTGTCAATGACAAGCAAAGAGCCCGGCAAAACCTGGAAGCCGAACATCAAACTTGCGATAAAAAGGGTACAAAGCACGATAACGGGGATCCGCTTTCCTTTAAATAGCACATCAGAAGCCCACCCTGCCGCCAAACTCCCCAAAAATCCACCCACTTCAAACCAAGTCACGCATATCCCGGATTCCACTAACGTATAATTTTTGACCTCGACGAGATAGAACATGCTCCAATCATTCACAGCAGTCCGGATCAGCCCGACAAAGAAATAGGCCAAGGCCAAAATCCAAATATATTTATTCGTTAAGACGTATTCCCATAAAATTTCTTTCGCCGAAAGCTGCTGCGTCTCTTTTTGCTGTCTAGAAGGATCTGGATAATCCGCCCGAAATCTCTCAATCGGAGGAAGCCCAAGGGACTGCGGCGTATCGCGCAGCCGATTGATCAAAAAAACTCCACCCAAAATACAAACGACCCCAGGAACGAACAAAGCAAAACGCCAACCGAACTGCGCCGCACAGCCTGCCACTAGAAGAGGGATTAGAGCTCCGCCCAAATTATGAGAGGTGTTCCACACAGACCACCATCTCCCCCGTTCGGAATGGGAATACCAATGAGTTAGAAGTTTGGCGCAGCCAGGCCATCCCCAACCTTGAAACCAACCATTGAGCCCCCAAAAAATAGCAAAAGCCCACCAAGCAGACGAAAATCCAAACAGGATATTAAACACACCCGTCAAGATCAGTCCGATCGACATAAAATAACGAGGATTCGATTTATCCCCTAAAATACCGCTCAAAAACTTACTCGCCCCATATAAGAGGCTCAAAATCGTTCCCAAAAGACCGAGTTCGAATTTATCGAGCCCTAGGTCCCCTTGAAGGGCTGGCAAAGCAAAAGTAACGCTTTTGCGTGTTAAATAGTAAAGGGCGTAGCCCACATACATTGCATAGAAAGTGCGAAGACGCCAGTATTTATAGTTTTTTTTTACCAAGTCTTCGTCTTGGATTTCTTCAACGTAAGGAGCCGGCCTTAAAAAATCAAGAACACTCACAAAATGTTTCTCCAAGTCAGGCAAACGGGACAAGCCTAAAACTAGTCATGGCCTTATGTCAACGTTTTTATAGCGTACCGCACTCGGCCCAAAAGAAGAAACAGAAAGAAACACCTTTCAAATTTTCTCTCTATTTTGGGCTATAAAAAACACTGAACTCGTCCCAGAAAGCAAGTTAGTTATTTATTTTATTATAGGGCCAAGTTCGTAGACAAGACTCCGAACCTATCTCAATAAAGAGACCTAAAAGAATCCCCAAAATCGACGGAAGCCTCTTTATTAAGATAGGTTCCCAAACGAAACATGCCCTGTTACCTCTTTATGACAACGAATCTTTTTTATACAGCGATTTTTACACTCGAACTTCGGCCTAGCATTTATTTTCCTTTAGAGTTTATCATGGAAGGTAAAAAGCTCTCTAATAGGCACACTAAAAACAATGAAATTTCAGCTACCTAAAGGCACCTTTGATATTTTGCCTTATCAACCGGCGGAACCGTGGCAAAATACCAATTTATGGCATCTGCTAGAATCGACGATCGCAGCTGTCGCAAGCGAATACGGCTACCTCGAAATCCGAACCCCAATCTATGAAAAGACTGAGCTGTTCGACCGCGGCGTGGGGGAAACGACCGACATCGTATCAAAAGAAATGTTTACCTTTCAGGATAAAGGAGGAAGGTCCCTCTCCCTTCGTCCAGAAGGAACCGCCTCTGTAATGCGCTCTTTCATTGAACATTCATTGCCTCAGGCCAGATCAGCCCATAAGCTCTATTACGTCGGCCCCATGTTCCGCTACGAGAGGCCCCAATCGGGAAGATATCGGCAGTTCCACCAACTCGGAGTAGAAGCGATCGGAATAAAAGATCCAGCGCAAGACGCCGAAGTCATCGATATGCTTTATCAAATCTATGCCCGCCTTGGATTAAAAAACCTCCGCGTACAGCTGAATACAGTTGGAGACCTCGAATCGAGGGCCATGTATCGAACAGCCCTTGTCAATTATTTTCAGCCTCATTTGGATCAGTTATCAGCGGAAAGCAAACTTCGCCTTGAGAAAAACCCACTTCGGATCCTCGACTCGAAAGACCCGAAAGATATCGAACTAGTAAGAGGAGCTCCCTCCATTCTAACCCATCTTTCTCCCGAAGCCCAAGCTCATTTCCAAGAAGTATGCCATCTACTCGACTCTATTCAAATCCCCTATGAGATTAACGACAAAATCGTCAGAGGCCTCGACTATTACACAAAAACAGTATTTGAGATCACGACCGAGGACTTGGGTGCGCAAAATACCGTTGGAGGAGGAGGTCGCTACGATGGACTTCTCTCGTCTCTCGGAGGTCCCGATCTTCCTGGCGTGGGGTATGCGACAGGGCGCGAAAGAATTTTACAAGTGATGATGGCGCAAGGGATTAAACCACCCCGAAAACAAGGTCCTCTCATTTACTTCATCCCTCTCGGCGAAGAGGCGAAAGAAAAATGCTTTGCTCTCGCGACTCTATGCAGACGCCATCACCTCTCTGCAGAGATAGAACTCTCTTCAAAAAAAGTGCAAACAGGGCTGCAAAATGCAAGCAAAGTTAACTCCGCCTATTGCGCCATCATCGGATCCGACGAGCTAAGCTCAAATCAAATTTCAGTTAAACATCTCGAGACGAGACAGTCTGTCGACCTCTCTCTCGATCATCTGATCTCCTATCTTCAAGGAACAAAGCCATGAAATTCCCTTATTTATTTTTTCTTTTTGCAGCTTTATCTCTACGAGCAGAACCCTCTTGTGAGCATGATATCGCCAAAATCTCTGAAGCGATGGGACATTTAATCGGGAAAAACCTTGAAGCTTTAGGACTTGAGCTCAATGTCGAGGCCATCGTAAAAGGCCTTCAAGATGCTTCGTCAGGAAAACATTCCCCCATGAGCGAAGAGGAGTGCGTTCAAGCAATTGCTGTTTTACAAGAGGAAAATTTTTCTCTTCTCGCCGATCAAAATCGGCAAGAAGCGGATGATTTTTTGACCGCTAATAAGAAAAATGAGAACATCGTTAGCTTAGAAAACGGAAAACTTCAATATGAAATCTTGAAAGAAGGTTCAGGCCAAACAGTCGAACCTTACAACTCTCCGATTGTTCGCTACACAGCTCGCTACCTCGACGGTCAAATCTTCGGCTCCATGACAGAAGATGAACTTATTTCTCTCGATGAGACAATTCCAGGTTTTAGCAAAGGGGTGGTCGGAATGAAAGAAGGAGAGGTCCGCAAGCTCTATCTTCATCCTGACCTTGGCTACGGCAAGCAAAGCCACCTTCTTCCCAACGCTCTTGTCGTCTTTGAAGTAGAGCTGATCAAGGCCGACGGCTCCGCCGATGCACAAACAGCATCTAAATTAGATGATATCCCTCCGCAAATTTTGCAAGAGCTCCAAGCTGACGAGATGGCCTCTTTGCAATGAAGATCGTTTTGTTCCAGCCACAAATTCCGCAGAACACAGGGAATATCGTCAGGACCTGCGCAGCGACAAATTCCTCATTAATCCTCGTCCGTCCGCTCGGCTTTAGCACGCAAGACCGCTGGCTCAAAAGGGCCGGCCTCGATTATTGGACCGACGTACAAATTGAAGAGATCGACGATCTTCCTCTCTATCTGGAACAAACAAAAAGCCCTTTTTTCTTTTTTTCCAGTAAAACAAAGCTTTCCTATACTGAAGCGACCTACACTTCCGATTCTCTTTTAATCTTCGGGTCCGAAACAAGCGGACTCGACCCCATTTTCTGGCAACGATGGCCCGATCGTTTTTATACGATTCCTATGACGCCTGGACAAAGATGCTTGAATCTCGCAAACAGCGCAGCGATCGTACTCTATGAAGCTCTAAGACAGACTCAATTCGCTACGCTATAAATAGGTCTCGTGATTTCTCTCGTTCAGACCACAAAATGGTTTCCAGGTCATAATTTCGGAAAGTCTCTATTACCGATCGGCTGATTGGTTTTGTGGTATCATTTAATAGAGTTAATAATTTGACATCTGGAGGACGATCATTTCGGGTATCCATCCATTTGAACACAGCTATTTGAGCGGATTCCTTGCTTGGCTGATTTATCGTTTGAACTAATCTTTCTGGATATTGTTAGGATTTAGGAATCGCGAAATCAAACAGATGATCCAAGCCACTTTTACCAGTGAATTTAACCCTGGAAATATAACGAACATTTGATCCGTTAAACCAATTTGTTACATCTTCAAAGAAAAGGTGCTTTACTGTATTTGATGAGAGATAGAATAGATCGTTTATAGACAGCATAGCTTGAATCAGGTTGTGCTTTTTTAACCCGAAATCGGATGAAGAAGCATGAATAATTAATTGATCATTGTGACCTTCAACACCAAAACCGTTTAAAATTTTTTTCAACAATTCTTGGCGTTTAGGGCTTTTGAGATCGCACCCCGAGTTCATTAAGTCATGAATAATATATCCATCATCCGTTATTAAAAAATCGTCATTCTCCTTTTTTGCATAGATTTGAAGGGAATCGTTATGTCGATCAAGGAAAGGAGTTGTAATCTGCACCCATTGATCATGTAATGATGTCAATGATGTTTTATCTTTAAGCCAATCATAATAGTTTTTTACGAGGTTCTCTATTTCATCTTTTGGGCTCATAGCATGTCACCTCTAAGAATATTAGGTTTGTCGACAATGTGACAGTATTCCATAAATTCATCAAGAGTTTGAATAGGGTCTTTGGGGTCTTGAAAATTTGACGGTAGCGGATAGGCCCATTTATCATCATATCCTTCTTTATAAAGTTGA
>DAINNB010000066.1:0-8544 GCA_036736085.1 Chlamydiales bacterium | reverse complement strand
ATTATACTCTTAAGGGAAATCGTATTTTTTTTAAAAAACAAATAAAAAAAGGATTTCTTATGGCAGCGATAGTACCATCTCAACCAATCGGAGCTAAGGCTCATGAAAATAGTAAAAGTCAAAATGTATCTGATAAACAGCCAAATGGTTCAACTTCCAAGGAATCGAGCTCAGAGAAAACCAATAAACTCGGGTTAATTATTCTTGCAGCCTTATCATTTGTCTCGGGGTTATTGGGTGGAGTGATAGGGTTCGCAATCGGAGGGCCAGTTGGAGCTCCTATCGGTTTTGTCGCTGGTTTGACAATAGGCGCTACATTAAGCAATGACAAGCCATCTTTGATTGATGGATCTCATAGAATAAAGGAGCTTTTATCAAAGCTCCGTTTTTTTAATCGAATTTACAGTTTTTCAGAGGGACGAGTTTTGAGCCCCGGTACAGTTTATATCCCAGATAAAGCAGCACAAACGCTGGTAGACCGATGTAGGTGCCGATGAGGTTGTCTATATTGACCGTATGCGTGATCCACGCGTCGAACTGCTGTCCCAAAACCACTAAAATACATAAACAGAGCGCAAAGATCGGTCCGAAGGGAAATGCCTTGGTATAATAAGGCAAATCGGAAAGTTTATGACCTTGAGCTATGTAGGCCCTGCGGAACCGGTAATGGCAAAGGGCGATGCCGAACCAGGCGATAAAACCTGTAAGGCTCGACATATTCAGGAGCCAGATAAAAAATTGCCCCTGTCCGAAAATGGAAGATAAAAACACGATAGCGCTAATTCCTGAGCTTAAAAGTAGGGCAGGCACGGGAATACCGTGCTTTGTGATGCGGCCTAACCATTTGGGGGCGTTCCCCTCTTCAGCTATATGCCATAAAGTTCTCGTCGCTGTGTACATGCTGGAGTTCGCTGCGGATAAAATAGCCAGCAAGACGACAATTGTCATAGTGACCTCTGCAAAATGAAGGCCTGCCATTTTGAAAATCATCGTAAAAGGGCTGGCCCCAATATTTGTGGTGCTAGCGCCAATGAGGAGCGGATCGTTATAGGGAATGAGAAAGCTGATCACGCTCATGGATAAAATGTAAAACAGCAAAATGCGCCAAAAGACGCTTCGGACAGCTTTGGGGATGCTGGTGCTAGGATCTTTTGTTTCACCAGCGGTGATGCCGAAAATTTCTGTTCCTTGAAAAGAAAATCCAGCGATCATGAGGACGCTGATAAATCCGACCCATCCTTTATGGAAAGGGGCGTCTCCCATGGTCCAATTGCTGATATCAAACGGTTTTTGATGGCCTAGTAGCCCCATGATGACAAAAATGCCGACGAGGATGAAGAGGATGACAGCGACCACTTTGATCCCTGAAAACCAGTATTGCACTTCTCCGTAGAATCCAACCGAGGCAAAATTTAAGGCTAAGATGAGGACAAAAAAAATGGCGGTCCAAAACAAAAAGGAATAGGCAGGAAACCACGTATGCATGATGAGGGCTGCGGCCGATAGATCGCCCGCTGTTGTAACAGCCCAATTGATCCAGTAATTATACGACATCGCAAAGCCAAACGCCGGATCGACGAACCGAGTAGCGTAGTCGCAAAAACTTCCGGTCGATGGGATCAG
Organism: Chlamydiales bacterium; assembly: GCA_036736085.1. Classification (GTDB taxonomy): domain Bacteria; phylum Chlamydiota; class Chlamydiia; order Chlamydiales; family SM23-39; genus SZAS-17. The sequence goes on along the minus strand of DAINNB010000066.1, from coordinate 6,921 downwards.
GGTCGACATTTCGCCGAGGCTCGTCATTAAAAAATACACCATTAGACTAATGATGGAGTAGGCTAGAAGGGCTCCGCCGGGGCCGGCCATCTGAATGGCCGTTCCGCTGGCAATGAAGATTCCTGAGCCGATGGAGCCGCCGATGGCGATCATGGCGATATGGCGTGCTTTGAGACGCCGGTGCAACGTATTTTTTGACATGTCTATTCCTGTAAAAAAAGCGCTGAATGGGGAGGGAAATACGCAAAGAAAACGATGCGAAGCTCTCCACGCATTAGCGTGACAGTGTAAGCGCTTTCGCGCATCTTACACCAACCGTAGCCAGGTCCTAGCTGGCGCGATTTCGGCATTTGACCTCTGGCTCTGCCTCCTCAGCGCTTGGACGCCTCCGCAGGATTACTTGTCAAATGCACCTCTTCTATGCAAAGAAGTATATAAGCGCAGGCCTTATTTGACCAGCATTTATGCGGCTCATAACTCAAGAATTAGCTGGGAGCTAACTCTTGAGTCTGAAGCGCTATAGTTAGTCCTCGTCGCTGACAGGATCTTGCGCTAATACTTCGCTCTCCCCTTCTGAACGGGCCACAAGCACGGCGCAGCAGCTGTCGCTGTAGACATTGACCGTTGTGCGGCACATATCGAGGAGTCGGTCAACGGCGATAAAAAGACCAATCCCTTCTGGCGGAAGACCAATGACCTTCAGGATGACGAGGATCGCAACTAGGCTCGCTGATGGGATGCCGGCGACCCCGATCGAGGTGATAAGAGCCATGAAGACGACAAGGAACTGCGTCACGATCGAGATCTCAATACCATAGACCTGGGCGACGAACATGGCGGCTACGCATTCATAGAGAGCCGAACCTGACATATTAATCGAGGTGCCTAAAGGGATCACCAAGCTGCAGATACGGTTTGAGACGCCAGCCCTTTTTTCTACACAATCGATCGTGATGGGCAAAGTAGCTGAAGAGGAGCTCGTCGAAAAGGCAGTGACGAGGGCTGGGGCCATCGCTTTTAAGTGGCGTGTAGGCTTAACCCGGCCCACAATTTTCAACAAGAGGGGCAGGCCGATGAACATAAACGTGGCCAGGCCAAGGATCACCGTCAAGAAAAAGAGGGCGAGAGATCCTAAAGATTGAAGACCTGTCGTCATAAATACTTTGGCCACTAAGCAAAAGACGCCATAGGGTAAAAATTTCATCACCATATGGGTGATTTTGATCATCGCTTGGAAAACTCCCTGCCAAAAGCCTTGGAGGATGGATGATGGGTGGGGATCAATTTTAGATACCGCATAGCCAAAAAGAAGGCTAAAGAAAATAAGTCCCAGCATTTGCGTCTGAGAAAAAGCCGCAACGATGTTGGAAGGGACGATTTGCATTAAAACATTGACGAGAGCTTTGCCTTCGGCATTGGACATATTGGTCTGCAGCTGGGCGACCGCTGTTTCATGCTGGCCGGGTTCTACAGGCATGGAACCTGCCACGCCAGGATGGATCATGTTCACAAAAAAAAGGCCGATCAAAATAGCCATCAAGCTCGTTCCGAGATAAAATATGAACATTTTTAAGCCGAGCCGTCCAAAGGACTTCTCCCCTCCGATACGGGCGATGCCAGTGATGATGGAAGAAGAAACAAGGGGCACGACCACAAGAGTTAAGGCGTTAAGGAAAATATTGCCCAATACATCGAAGACGGAATAGAAGGAAATGCCAAAAAGCATTTGATCTTTTCCTAGTAGGGTTCCTACGATGATCGCTAAAACAATTGCGATGAAAACTGGCCAGGGGCGTTTGTGTTTTTTCTTGGGCATTTTATAATCCTGGGTAAAGTATTTAAAAGGTACATGCCGTTCGCAGCTAAAACCGTCTATTGGACGGGGTTAAAGCGCCAAAAATTGACCGCTGCAAATTGGGGCAGTATTTATTTAATACAACCCGCTTGGCAACGATTGATTTTTGGAGGCTTTCAATCCTGTCCAATAGGCGATTTTTGAGTCACGAACAGTATAGAATTCTCATTGTACTCATTTCTATGGATCCCGAAAAGAAAATTTCGCCCCAGGACGAATGTTCTTTTTAGCAAACCATCCTTGAGGTACTTCAAGAGCGTAAACAGCAGGAGAGGAACTCGTAAAATTTTTAAGGAAAATCCCTTCTTGGCAAGGAGGCATATTCTCAATATTAATCAATCTGCACTCTTCATCAAAAAAACCAATAGATAGAGGAATATAGGTGTTTTTCATCCAAAACGAGAGGATTTGGGGTTTAGGATGGATAAAAAGCATCCCATGGCCCTCTGCCAGCTGGGTACGAAACATAAGTCCTTGTCTTCGGGTCACTTCTTTGTCTGCAATCTCTACAGTTAAGACCTCCCCCTCTAGGACGACTTCTTTAGAAGGAAGCCCAAAAAGAGACGATTGAGCGATAGATAAAATGAGAGGAAGAAAAAATTTCATTGAACACTGCCTTCTTCTAGTTTATTTTTTGAGATTATGCACAACAAGTCAATTCTTGCCATCTGCCTCTGTTTTACCGCATTTTTGGATGCGATCGAAGTGGAAACAGAAGAGCTTCCTTTCACTGAAAAAAATGCTCCCTGGCTTACAGGACCTCTTCTTGCTCCTTCAGGTAATGTAGTCCCTGTCGGTTCTTTGAATGTAGAACCTTATGTTTATGTTTTTGGTTTTACGGGCGCTTATGGCCTAGATTGGAAGTCTCATGATTCTCCTGTTTTTTGGAATACGGTTCTTCAAGTCCCTATTCAGTTTGGCATTATGCCTCGCGTCGATTTTACTGTGACTCCTACATGTATTTACAATCAAACGCTAGGACAAAGCTCAGGAGGCTTTGGAGATTTGCAATTGGCCACAAGCTTTCAAGTAGTTAACGAAACAGACACTTTTCCTAGCATCAGGCTGGGTTTTCAAGAGACCTTTCCAACGGGAAAATATAGTCGATTGGATCCGGTAAATTTATTTACTGATGCCATAGGCTCCGGAGCCTATCAAAGCTCTGTGGGAATAATTTTCGCAAAGCTCATCCATATTCGAGAAGATCATTTTCTCAATTTGCGTTTTACGGGCGCTGCTACATTTAGTTCAAAAGTCCATTTGGAAGGTGTGAGCTGTTACGGCGGAAGCCCTGACACCAAAGGAACATATTATCCAGCCGCTCTTATGACTGTAGATATAGGGATGGAATACTCATTTACCAAAAATTGGGTTGGAGCCATCGATCTATTTTATAATTACGCCACGAGAAGTAAGTTTGTTGGAAAAAATGGAGAGCTTCTCTTTTCCAATGTAGGTGGCACTCTTGCCGATGTATCCTCTCAAATCTGTATCGCCCCTGCTCTTGAATATAATTTTAATCGATCGATGGGCTTGATCGCTGGGTGCTGGGTAACTATTGCCGGAAGAAACAGTAATATTTTTCGAAGCGGCATTATCGCTTTCAATTATTATAAGTAATTTATTTAGTTTAAATTTAATGTTAATTTGTATAACATAATGACGAAAAAAACCTAAAAGGTGTCGTTATGAAAAAAACTATTACTTTATCTTTAGCAGCTCTTTTTTTCGCAGCTTCCCCCCTTCTGGCCGAGGAAATCACTCAAAGTAAAGAAAGTGAGCAGGTTAATCAGACAAATCTTTCTTTGAGCAAAAATTTTGTTGAATTCGTGAAAAGTCAGTATTTAAGCGGACATTACAAGGAATTTCTTCAACAAATGGAAAATGACTACCAGCAAGCTAAAAAAGATCAGGGCTTACAAGGGCTTATTGAGATGAGAAAAGAGGATGCCGCGATTGCAAGTTCCCACGCTTCGACAGCCGATCATTGGCAACAAGTAGCTCAAAGCTGGACTCAAGAACGAAATAAAGAGCTCTTGCAGCTCATCGACTCTAAAGACCAGTCCATTTTGGCTGAAAAAATCCGTTCAGTAACCCAACCTTTGGATCCTTCAGCGGAAAAGACTCTGGCTTATTTTGCCCACTTACGCTCATTGACTCCAGGAGAGGGCAAAAATGCCGACGAGAACCTACTCATTGAAAATGATCTAGAGCTGGAATATAAGCAGATCCATTTCGATTCTTTATCATCCCTCGAGCGCTGGACTCCTGACGCTCAGGAAAAAAGATTAGCTTTGCGACTAGAAGCGGCTGATAAACTCTTAGCAGCTTCTCAGAAATTCGAAGATAAGGACCTTAAAGCCAAAGTAGAGACTTTGTCTCGATTTCTTGACGCCTACTACATTCGACAAATCGATCTAAAAGACCTGCATAGGCTTGCTATGGGAGCTTTGACCCCGACTGGCGATTTGGAGAAAAAAGCGGCTGCCATCCTTTCAGCTTATGAAGGAAAGTTTTCCGAACTGACCAAAGAGATTTTACAGCAGACTCAAAGCGAGTAAAAAAACAACGTCTAGAAAAGAGCGGCATACCGCTCTTTTCTAGATTGTTCTATCTATTCTAGGCCACTAGGCTCTAACAAATCGCTCGCCAGTCTATGAATCACTTTTAGAATTCTTTCTTGATTATTTAACAACATAGAATATTTTACATTTCTTATCCCTTCGCAAGAAATGGTGCCGTCATCCAATCGATAAAAACCTGGAAGACCTTCACATTTTGGATAGAACTGGACTCCCCTTTCAAGGGCGATAATTTTCCCCTTTTTCACAACCGCTCCTTTTCCGTCGAACGTTTCGTAATAGGTCGAGCTATTTAATAAATTGATAGCTTCTTGAACCAATGCATCGTTTTTATTTTCTATGTCAGCTTCTCTAATCAAAAGAGCAGTAGACTGTTCGCAAAAAATTTTAGGGGAAGAAACGGGCGAGCTAAAGACATGCGGCCAATCGCTTTCCGACCAAGGTAAATAATGATAAGATTTTACGTTGCCTGAATAAGAAGTCTCGCTAGATTTAATCGAGCAAGGAAGAGAGGAAGAGAATGGTACGAAGAGGGCGGTGTTAGATGGATTTTGACAAGAGATTCTCGTCATGAGTACGCTTGACTGAGATAAATCGGAACAAAAAAGAGAAGGTTTTGGCGCGCCTGTTGTAAGAGCGCCGAAAGAACTCGCTCGTCGCAGATTTAGCTTGGATTCTAAATATTCCAATAAGGTCATTTCAACAGTCCTATAACTTACCGTCTCATTTCTAATGCAATTTTCACAACTTTTTTGGACCTCAGGCCATTTCTGATCAAAAAAAACTCCTCCGATCACCGTTGTTTTTTCATTGATGACATAGCTTTCTTTAAATAGTTGGTCAAGTAGACAGTAGATTTTTGCTCCTTCCATTTTTTCGTTGGGCGCTAAGTTTATGGACAAAGAAAAAAAATATTCAATCCAATGTTTAGTACCGAAACAACCTGAAGAATCGGTTTTTGGCAAGGCGGCACCTCAAAATTTTGATTCGGAGCGAGCGACCATTGCCGGAGGCAAGGCGCGAGTGAGAATCAAAATTTTGAGGTAAAGCCAACGCAGCCAAAAAACGATTCTTCAGGTTGTTTCGGTATAGCATCAAAATGCCTTGAATCCATGAATGTACTAACAGAGCTGATTGCGCAAGAAGCCATAATCCTTCCTTTTTAAATTGCTTACAGATTCTTAAAATCTAGTCAATTTAAAGGAAGATGCTATGAATTTTTTGATTTGCGAGCAATGACTTTTCTCAATCCCTACTCACTGAAGTAAGCACAGACTACTCGAACTATAGCTTTTCGAGAGCGGCATAATGTTCTCAGGCCGATTTGCCAATCGTAGGCTTCATAATTTTTGATCTTAGTTTGTGAGGGGCGATTGGCTTTAGAGAAATGGCCGCGGAAGAGGCCCTCTCCTGAAAGGAGCTCAAAATAGAGAGAAATGCGGCAAGAAGGACTGCAAATCTCAATTTGGTCTCCGAGCGAAAAAGTGATCCCATTTTGTCCGTTGATCGAAAGGCGGATCTCCGGAGAAGCGTTGCAATAAAAAAGAACTTCAAAAAGATCATTGTGCGTCAAATCTGCATCTTCTGCTAGATCAAAAAGGATTTCCCATTGTTTTTTTCCAATGAGGCAAATGCCGGTTCCTGGCGTATTAGGCAAAACAAAAGAGTTGAGAGGGTCTTTTCCCCAAAAGATACGTAAAACATCAGTTTGTAGATCGCAGGGCTTTTTCCAAACAGCCAAAGAATCAGGTTCTTTGAGAATACAATCTTCTTCGTATAACTTATGATTTACATGGGCAAAGGGCCAAAGGGCTGCCAGCTGCATTTGCAAAGGATGGTCTTGGAGAAGCCTCTGAGAAAAAGATCCCGTCGATTCTGCCAAGATCCATTCGATAAGTTGCGGTTTCGGTTCAAACCGCTGTTGGACTTGAGTGAGAGTCGGACAGACAACTAGCTGTAGTTCTTGATGAAAAAAGTATTTTAAGGGAAACGGCCTCTCTTCTCCTAACTGCATGCTAATGAGCCAGTCAATCCCATCGGAGGTAGATCGCAAAACAGGCTCAATCGATGATAGTCCGTATTTGCACATTTCATATCGCAGCTGCCAAAGGTCGGAAGAACATTCTTGGGAAGACGCCAAGATGTTTTCCACTGCAAAAGAAATTCGTTTTTTAAGGTCTGGCGACAAAACTACGGAAAATTGACGCTCTAGCTGCAAAAGAAGCGGCGCTATTTTCAATCCTTGCATCCGATCGTAACAGCGGGGGTATTCGTGCAAATAGATCGGGAAATTTCCATCGGGAGATTGAAAGGCCAAAAGTTTTTCTAAAATTACCTTTCCTTCGAGGGCCGATTCGACGGTTTTTTGTCGGTATAAGGCGAGCGCAAAACAAAAATTCTCATTAAGAGGGACCGTATCTACAACTTCTTCTTCAGTTGGGAATTAATGGATAAATCCCGTCCGAGGGCTTTGCCGTTTGCGGC
>DAINNB010000065.1:0-8890 GCA_036736085.1 Chlamydiales bacterium | reverse complement strand
GACGAAGAAGCAACCTTGCTGCCTGGATCAGTATTATCTGATGACTCTTCTTTTGGTAATGTGATAGCCTCGGCTTGCTGGGGCAAGACATCTTGATAAACAGGTGTTTTCTTTTTAAATTCCTGCGAATTCACATAAGTATAGTTGCCTGAATCTCCTACTTGCGCCTTCTCCCACTTAGTCTCTTTGGAAATCAAATAAGAGAAAAAATTCGAGGCCAAAATAGCAATTTTTTGAAAAAAAGCCAATACGGGATTCTCTTCCATCGGCTCAAAAATCACTTGAGAATAAGGCAACTCATTAATCTTGTAAGTACCGGAAGTCGCCCCCTCTTTTAAAGGAGAAGAAAAAGAGTCTATAGAAAAAAATTTAAAACCGAAAATTCCAAAACAAGACACAAACAAACCAAGTTGATCTAAAGCTGTATTATAAAACAAATAAACAAAGATGACAACTCTCCAAATTAAAATATTTTATAAAAAAATAAATCAAAAAGAAATTTGAGGCCGTTTCCAAAAACCGCAAAGATCACCTCTTAACGACTGCCCCTCTTGCATTTATTGCAGAACACTGATACCCTTTTTCCTTTAACAGAAAAGGCCTATTCAAGAATTATTTTTTGACAAGGCTACTCATTTATAAACAGGAGAAACCCTTAACATGTCTTACAAACAAAAACATCACGATTGGAACACCAGCAACATTCTCGACGATGTTGATTTCCAAGAACACGAAGCTCTTCAATTTCGAGATCTGCTGCACGGCAAAGAAAACAAAGAAGCGGAAGGCTCGCTCACCCTATTGAACGCAGGCCAGATTCTACATGGCCGGATCGTCGAAATTTCCAAAGATTACGTCGTGGTAGATGTAGGACTCAAGTCAGAAGGACTCGTCCCAGCAGCGGAATTCGAACCAGAAGAGCTCGTTTTAGGCATTGAAACAGAAGTGTATTTAGACCAAGCCGAAGGCGACGACGGACAAATTGTCCTTTCAAAAGAGAAAGCTCGTAAGTTCCGTCAATGGGAACACATTGTCAATAACTGCCGCGAAGGTTCGATTGTTAAAGGATATATCGTACGCAAAGTCAAAGGCGGCCTGATGGTCGACATCGGCATGGAAGCGTTCCTTCCTGGCTCTCAGATTGACAACAAGCGCATTAAAAACCTCGACGAATTTGTTGGCAAAACATACGAATTCAAAATTCTTAAGATCAACATCGAGAGAAAAAACATCGTGGTCTCGCGCAGAGAACTGCTCGAAGAAGAAAGAGTTTCCCGCAAAGCAGAGCTTCTGGAAAATATTCAAGAAGGAGCCCTCCGCCGCGGCGTAGTGAAGAACATCACCGATTTCGGCGTCTTTTTAGATCTCGACGGCATCGATGGCTTGCTGCACATCACCGACATGACATGGAAGCGCATCAAACATCCATCCGAAATGATCCACCTCGGCCAAGAACTCGAAGTCATGATCCTTCATGTCGATCGGGAAAAAGGACGAGTTGCTCTTGGTTTGAAGCAAAAAGAAGAAAACCCATGGGAAGAGATCGAAAAACGATATCCTCCTGGAACCCGAGTCCATGGAAAGATTGTGAACCTTGTCTCTTATGGCGCCTTCATCGAAATCGAAGCGGGCATCGAAGGATTGATCAACGTATCTGAAATGTCTTGGACAAAGACCATCACAGAACCTAGCGAAATGGTGCAAGTGGGCGACGAAGTCGACGCGATCGTTCTTTCAATCCAAAAAGACGAAGGAAAAATTTCTCTCGGCATTAAGCAAACAGAGCGCAATCCTTGGGAAGATGTGGAAAGAAAATACCCCGTCGGCAGCAGCGTAGTCACAGAGATCCGCAATCTCACCAACTACGGAGCATTTGTCGAGTTGGAGCCAGGAGTAGACGGCTTAATCCATATCTCCGATTTAAGCTGGATCAAAAAAGTATCCCATCCATCCGAAGTCTTGAAAAAAGGCGATAAGGTGGAAGCGGTGATCTTATCTGTCGATCCTGAAAGCAAAAAAATCACACTAGGCGTAAAGCAGTTGAGCAACAACCCTTGGGAAACCATCGAAAGAACTCTTCCTGTAGGCTCTCTTGTACACGGCGTCGTCACAAAAACGACAGCATTCGGCTCCTTTGTTCAATTGGACAACGGCATCGAAGCGCTTATCCATGTGACAGAGCTCTCCGACCAGCCTTTTGGCAAAGTGGAAGATGTGATTCAAAAAGGCGATCAAGTTACAGCGAAAGTGATCAAACTCGATCCTGAGCATAAAAAAGTAGCTTTATCGATCAAGGAATACTTAATTGAAAAGAACCAGCAAAACCGCGATGATATCGTCGTAGGTTCCAAAGGAAAGAAGAGCAAGAAAAAATCTTCAAAAGACAAAGACCAAGATTTTGAAGACGAAGAGTAACAGTAGGAAGAAAAACAGATGAACAACAAAGACCTGATTGCTATTTTTGAATATTTAGAACGTGAAAAAGGCATTAAGCGAGATATCGTTATCAACGCGATTGCCGATTCACTCCGTGCCGCTGCACGCAAAAGCGTAAAAGGCTTAGGAGATCAGGTCAGCGTTGAAATCAACCCAAAAACTGGGGAGATCGACGTTTATACCCAAAAGAAAATTGTCCAAAAAGTTTCCGATCCAATGGAAGAGATCTCCTTAGAAGAGGCCCGCCTATTAGAACCGGAATGCGAAATTGGACAGCTTTTAGAAATCTCGATCACTCCCCAAGATTTTGGTCGGGTCGCAGCTCAAGCTGCCCGTCATGTAATCTCTCAAAAATTAAAAGGCGCTGAGCGCGATGTGATCTACGAAGAGTACCGTCATCGTGCGGGCGAGATCATTTCTGGCACAGTAAAGCGGTTTATGAGAGGCCGCAATATGGTCATCGACTTAGGCAAGGTCGAAGCGATTATGCCGGAGAGAAATTATCCTAAGCTCGAAAAATACAATGTAGGCGACAAAGTCCAAGCACTTCTGCTTGAAGTGCGCGATACGGACATGGGAGGAGCGGAAGTTATTTTAACCCGCAGCCATCCCGATTTTGTGGCTGCCTTATTTGTTCAAGAAGTACCTGAACTGCACGACAAGACCGTCGTCATTGAAAAAATCGTGAGAGATCCGGGCTATAGAACTAAATTAGCTGTCCGTTCGTACGACCCTAAAGTAGATCCAGTGGGGACCTGCGTAGGCGTTCGTGGAGCGAGAATTAAAAACATCATCAGAGAACTCAATAACGAAAAGATCGACGTGGTCCCTTATGCGGACGATCCTATGCAGTTATTGCAGAATTTGATGGCCCCTTCCGAAATCCGCAAAATGAAGTGGCTCGATATGAGAGTTTCCATCGTTGTTGCAGATGACGATTATCCGACCGTCATCGGGAAAAAAGGAATGAACGCCAGACTTATCGGGCAAATGATCGAAAGGGATATCGAAGTACAAAAAATCAGCGAGTACCAAAAACTGCTCACGATCCAAATGGCAGAACTTTCGGAATCTCCAGATCCTTCTTTAGATGAGAAGATTAAAATTGAAAAAGTGAGCGGACTTATCCTCGACAGCTTAGCTTCTGTTGGATACGACACTCTTCGCAAACTTATGCTAGCTTCGCCTGCGGACCTTTCTTCTAAAGTTCCCGGGGTAGATTATTATGACCTCGCCGACAAGGTGTTGGAACAAACGCGTAAAAGAAAGGTGTAACCCTTGGGCAAAAACCTCAAGTTAAATATAAAAAATACTCAACTCGCAGAAGCTCTTAAAGCAAAAAAAGCTCCCAGCGAACAGCCCGCAGCCGCTCCTAAAAAACAAGAAGCTACTGCTGCTGGAGAAGAGCCTAAAAAGCTTGCGACACGACTGAAAGAAGATACAACAGTTGTGTCCGCCCTTAAGCAAGCGGAAAAAACGCTTGCCGCCCGGGAAAAGGAAAAAGAGACTTTAACTGCAGTCGATCCTCTTAAAAAACGAAAGACGCGCCTTGTTCAGGCAACCCCTGTTGAAGAAGAGATCAAAGAAGAGCCGGCCGTTATTAAATCTGTAGAAAAAGAGCCTCCATCTCCCGTTTTTGTTCCTTCCGAAGAACCTGAAGAAACGAAGCCTATTGTAGCAGCCCCTCTCGTCAAGCCTCCAGAGGCAGCAACGGGAGAACCGGCAAAAGCACCTTCTAAAGAAGAGCTCCCTGAACTCAAGCAAATCGGAGAATTGGCGCCGCGAAAAGCCCTTCCAGCCAAAGACCTGCGGACAAAAAAACCTAAAGAAGTTCGCTCCTTCGATGCGAGAGACCGTCAAGGCCTTCGTGCGGGCGACGATGAAGCTTGGCGTAAAAAACGAGCGCACAAGCAAATGCGCCGGCACCAAGAAGAGATCGTTATCCGTCCTAAAGAACTTAGTGTGCGCCTTCCGATCACCATCAAGGATTTGGCTCATGAGATGAAATTAAAAGCATCGCAGCTGATCGCCAAATTGTTCATGCAAGGCATCATCGTCACCTTAAATGATTATCTCGATGACGAAACCGTCGTACAACTCCTCGGACATGAATTCGATTGCACGATTTCCATTGATACATCAGAGCAAAAACGGATCCAGATCACAGATCGGACGATCCGTCAAGAGATCGACGCGGCAGCTCCCGGCAATCTCATTTTAAGAGCCCCTGTCGTCGCCTTCATGGGCCACGTCGACCACGGGAAAACAAGCCTGATCGATACAATCCGCAAATCAAACCGAGCTTCGCAAGAAGCCGGCGCTATTACGCAGCATATCGGCGCCTTCAAAGTAAAGACCAATGCAGGCGAAGTGACGATTTTGGACACTCCCGGCCACGAAGCTTTTTCCGAGATGCGAACGAGAGGAGCCAATGTAACTGACATTGTGATCCTCGTCGTAGCAGGAGATGAAGGGATTAAAGCGCAAACAGAAGAGGCCATCAGACAAGCCCGCGAAGCGAACGTGCCTATTCTTGTTGCAATCAACAAATGCGATAAGCCGAACTTTGACGAACAAAAAATCTATCGAGAGCTCGCAGACCGGGACTTGCTTCCAGAAAGTTGGGGCGGCTCGATCATCACAGTCAATTGCTCAGCAGTTTCAGGAGTTGGCGTTCCAGAGCTGCTCGAAATGATTGCTCTGCAAGCTGAAATTTTAGAGCTGAGAGCCAACCCAGAGAGCAGAGCGCGCGGCACCGTGCTCGAATCGGAAATGCACAAAGGCCTCGGAGCCGTAGCTACTGTACTTATTCAAAACGGCACCTTGCGTAAAGGTGATGCGATCGTCTTTGGACACCACTCTGGACGCATCAAAACAATGCAAGATGATCATGGGAAGCCAATTGAAAGCGCGGGGCCTTCCACCCCTGTCAAAATCACAGGCCTTTCCGAACTTGCTTTAGCCGGCAACGAATTCATCGTCGTGAAAAATGAAAAAGAGGCTCGAGAACTTGCTGATGCGAGGTCCGAAGGACGCGAACGCCATCTTATGGCGCAAGCGAAAATCGGCGGCCTAGAGAAACTGATGCAGAAAAGGGAAAGTGGAGAGAAAAAAATTCTTCCTCTCATCCTACGAGCAGACGTACAAGGTTCTTTAGAAGCGCTAAAAACTTCTCTCATGAAAATTCATTCTAATAAAGTCCGCTTAGAAATCGTTAATGCCGATGTCGGCGAGATCTCTGAATCCGATATCTCTCTTGCCGCGGCTTCAAAAGCGACTATTGTGGGCTTCCATACGACTATTGAGAGCCATGCAGACGATCTGATCAAGCAAAAAAAGGTTCCCATCTATACGCAAGATGTGATCTACCATCTGATCGACGAAGTGAAAAATCGAATGCGATCTCTTCTCGACAAACTAGAAAAAGAAACCGATACAGGGGCCGCTCTTGTCAAAGCTGCTTTCAAATCCTCTCAACTAGGTGTGATCGCAGGATGCCAAATTACGGATGGGATCATTAAGAGATCAAGCTTAATACGTCAAATCCGCGGAAAAGAGATCATTTGGAAAGGGAAAGTGGCCTCTCTCAAACGTCTTAAAGAGGACGTCAAAGAGGTCAAAGAGGGCTTTGAGTGCGGTATTCTTCTAGAGGGTCAAAGCGACATCAAAGAAGGAGACGTTCTCCAAGCTTATGAAATTACTTATTTAGAGCAAGATCTGTGAAAAAAAACCGGCTAGAGAGAATTAATTCTCTGTTGAAAGAAGTGATTTTTGAAGTGATTCAAAAAGATGTCCGCAACCCTCACATCAATACGTTTGTGACGGTCACTCGCGTAGACACCTCTGCTGATTTGCATCATGCTAAAGTTTACATCAGTTTGATCGCTACCGAGGCAGAAAAAGAAAAAGTGTTGGCGGCGCTTGAATCGGCCGCCGGTTTCATCGCTGTCAATGCTGCAAAAAAGGTGGAGCTTCGCTATTTCCCCTCTCTTATGTTTAAGCTCGATACAGCTTTAGAAGAACACCTGCGGATCCAAGAACTACTGGCGAAAATCGAAAAAGAAAGAACATCGCGCCCTCCCGAAACAGGCACGGAGCATGAGTAAAGGCGTCCTTTTAATCAATAAATCTGTAGGATCGACCTCTTTTCGCATCGTTTCTCAACTTCGTAGATTATTACATATCGATAAAATCGGTCATGCCGGCACCCTCGATCCTTTTGCAACGGGTGTCATGGTCATGCTCATCGGCCGTGAATTCACCAAAAGATCGGACGAATTTCTTTGCAGCGATAAAGAATATCGCGCCACTTTGCATTTAGGTGTATGCACCGATAGCTATGACATTGACGGAGCTGTAATAAGCCAAAGCGGCCTGGTCCCCACGCTTGAAGAAGTCGAGGCTGCTTTAAAAACCTTTCAAGGCAGCGTTTCTCAAATTCCCCCTATGTTCTCTGCAAAAAAAGTCAAAGGGGAAAAATTATATGACCTAGCCCGCAAAGGGATCGAAATCGAAAGACAGCCCGTCATCGTTCAACTAGAAACCACATTCATCCGCTACGAATACCCCGAGCTCGAAATCCAAGTTGCCTGCAGCAAAGGAACATATATCCGTGCTCTGGCACACGATTTAGGTCAACTGCTCGGTTGCGGGGCCCATCTTTCAGCATTGACCCGTCTTCGATCGGGTCCGTACCTACTTAAAGACTGTCTGGATCAAAAACGGCTCGCCGATCCTAATTGCGACATAGAGCCTTATTTACTTAAAGGGATATAATACCATGTCTAACCTCTCTTGCGGCATTGTCGGATTGCCTAATGTAGGCAAATCTACTTTATTCAATGCGCTCACCCGCAAACAAATCCCTTCTGAAAACTATCCTTTTTGCACGATCGATCCGAATGTCGGAATTGTCAACGTCTATGATGAACGCCTCCACGTCTTGTCTGATCAATCAAAAAGCCAAAAGATCATCTACGCTAGCGTCACGTTTGTCGATATTGCAGGGCTCGTTAAAGGCGCTTCTCAAGGAGAAGGACTCGGCAACCAATTTTTAACCCACATCCGCGACACAGACGCAATTGTCCAAGTCGTTCGCTGCTTTGTTAATGACGATGTAATCCACGTATCGGGCAAGGTCGATCCTCTCGACGATATTGAGGTAATCAATCTAGAGCTAATTTTATCCGATCTCCAAACAGTAGAAAATGTGATCTCCCGGGTAGAAAAACAAGCGAAATCCAAAAAGGAACTCTTGCCCGTCCTGGCTTTTTTAAAAAAAGCTTTGGACCACCTCAATCAAAACCTCCCCCTTCGAAGGCTCCCTTTAACCCCGGAAGAAGAAGGTTTTGCCGCGCTCTATCCTTTCCTGACCAAAAAGAAAGTTCTCTACATCTGCAACGTGAGCGAAGACGACCTTCCCTCGATGGAAAATCCCCTCGTCGACAGCGTCTGAGAGTATGCCGCAGCCGAAGGGAGCCGAGTCGTGCCCATTTGCGCTAGGATCGAAGAGGAAATTTCTCAGCTCGACGCAAAAGACGCTCTCGAATTTCTCTCGAGCTTAGGACTTAAAGAGTCGGGACTTGATCGCCTCATTAAAGAGGCCTTTTCGCTTCTTGGTCTTATCACTTACATCACAACAGGCGATATCGAAACGAGGGCCTGGACGATCCAAAAGGGAACAACAGCTTCTGTTGCCGCAGGTAAAATCCATAGCGATATCGAAAAAGGGTTCATCCGGGCCGAAGTCATCTCTTATGATGATATGATCAAATACAAAGGACGAGTCGGAGCTAGAGAAGCGGGCAAAGCCCGCTTTGAAGGGAAAGACTACATCGTCCAAGATGGCGATGTCATCCTCTTTTTCCACAATTAATGTGAATTAAAAGTGGGGTTATACCCGTTCCGCCTCAATCGCGCCCAAAATGACCGCATTCAAAGCCTTTTTATTCGATTTAAAAGGCTTTCAATGTGGTCCTTTTGGGTGCCATTGAGGCGGAACGGGTATATAGTACTTAATTATTGATATATATTTCAATTAATCTCTGTTATTTTTCGCTTCAAAAATTATAAAATTCTAAAGGGATCTCATGATCTTCGTTTTGCCGCGGCATCGCTTCAAAAAACGCCGAACCAATAAACGCAACTAAACAAACATTTGCAAAGGCAGAAAATGAAATGGCTGCATCAGAAGGATCGATCTTCTCCGCAAAGATACCGCAGCCCATCACGGCCATAAAAACCAAAAGGATAGTTCCATAAATTGAAGCGTAATGCGTTATCTCTTTGGGCAAGACGGGATTGACTTCTTTTCTTTTTAAAGAGAAAGATTCTGGGTCCAGTTCGTCTTTACAAATGGGACAAGTCTTACTTATTGACAGCCAGGTCTTTAAACAGAGCCCATGAAACGGAGGGTGTTGATTGACACGATGGTTCCAATAGTCCCCCAATTTCT
>DAINNB010000064.1:0-8917 GCA_036736085.1 Chlamydiales bacterium | reverse complement strand
AACTTTTGGGGGGTGAGTAGCCGGGGCATTTGATCACAGGGCCTTGCACTCCTGCGTGAAGAGCTCCTGGATATTCGGCGTAGTGGAGCTGGTTTTTTAAAGAGGCTAGGTGAGGTTCTAAAGTTGTTTTGGGGATGTGGGTAAAAAGCTGTTCAAGAAGAAAGTTCGCGATGCCCTCTGAAGTTTTGAGAAAAATGTTGCCTGTGAACCCATTTGTGACAAGTACATCGACGTCGCCTTGAAAAGCTCTGTTGCCCTCAATATTGCCGAGAAAATGAAACGGGGGGGAGGGAAATTTGGAATGGAGTTGATGGGCTAGGCGGAGTTCTGCTGTCCCTTTAGTGGATTCTGAGCCCATGTTAAGAAGGCCGACTGCGGGGAGCTCAATGCCGCGGGCCTTTTGGTAGGCAGATCCCATTAGAGCGAATTGGACGAGATGGGACGCCTTGGCTTCGATATTAGCGCCTACATCGACAACTGCAAGGGGCTTTTTTTTCGTAGGAAGAAGAGCGAGAAGGGCCGGTCTGGAAAACCCAGGCGCCATGCCCAAAATCATCTTAGCCGCGCTCACCAGAGCGCCTGTATTGCCCGCTGAAATAAAAGCGTCGATGGACCCGTCCTTAAGCAAGCGAAGACCTGAACAGAGCGAGCTATCTTTTTTTTTTCGAACAGCAGCCAAAGGAGAGTCGTCCATCTCAATGACTTGAGAGGCGCTCTTATACGCTAAAGGAGAAGCTAGATGCTCGTACTGGGGCAGTCCAATTGCCAAAAGACTGACGTGCTCAGCAAGCGGCAGCTGTTGCAAGGCCGCTAATAAAACCTCAGGAGCGGTGTCGTGGCCCATGAGGTCGACGCCGATCCGGATCGATTTATTTTGTTTCTGCATCGATCACGCGAGAGCCGTAATGACCGCAGGATGGGCATACTCGGTGAGGCATGCGCATCTTGCCGCAAGTTACGCAAGCGGATACGTTTTTAGGTGTTTTTGCATGGTGGGCGCGTCTCGAATTTTTCTTCGCATTGGAAACGCGGTTACGTGGTACTGCCATGGTGAATTCTCCTCAATTTAAATTTTACATGTCTATGTCGGTGAAAGGGAAATAGGTCGGGTTTTCTTTTCGCTCTTTTGAGCTCATGAAGGGGGCAATTGCTTCCCTTTCCGGACATTTTCCTGCATTGCATTCAACGACTAAAGGAATTTCTATCAGCAGAGCTTCTCGCAGAACCTCTCTGAAATCAAAGACGGCTGATGGAATATCCTGGATCATTTCTGTGTGGTAAAAATTATGGACCACAACCTCTGTCGGTGTCGGCTGGTTGCAAATTGCACACAGACGAATGGCCTTCGTGGAGGCTTTTAAATGGATAATCAGATGCTCATCCGTAAGGTAAGCATCTCCCTTCAGCTGGACTGGCTCTGGAAACGAGAGATCAGGTTCGTTTACGTCTAAAAACGAGGGATCTAGCTGGGCGTCAATCACCTGGTTCGCGCCGCCTCTCAAGCGGTCAATATATATTTTAAACGGTTCGGACATAGAAATCTGGCTGAAGTTAGATAGTAACCTCCAAATGTAATGAGGTTCATCTTAAAATTCAATGTTATTTTCCTAAGAATCTATCCCTCTAATAAGTTTCCGTCGATTTTCGGTTCTTCTGAGCCGATTCTTGAGGTGGAACGGGTAATAATAGGGTAGGTTCAGGGGATCAATTCTAGGACTTTTTGAGCGGCGAGCTTGCTGGCGGGGGTGTTTCCTAACATTTCTTTTAGGAGCCGGCACCCTTTTTGACACGCAACGCGGGTGGGCTGGCTTCGAAGCATTTCTAAAGCGGAGCTGTAGAGGTTCTCAGGTGTTAAATGAGGCCCGAATAGCTCGGGATAGACTGAACTTGATGTGATGATGTTGACAATGCAGTAAAAGGGGAGTCGGATGCGAAAGATTTTTTCAGCTAGGAAGAGGTCCAATGGTTTAATGAAGTAGGTGACTACAGTGGGAACTTCGTGAAGGGCGAGTTCTAACGTGATGGTTCCTGATGTGGCGATGGCGAGGTGGCTGTGGCGCATGAGGTCGTAGGTGTGTTCGAAAGGAATGCATATGGCTTTGAGACCGGCCAAGCTCCATACTTGCGCTTCTCGATCTTTTGAGGCGACTGAGATCGCAATTTGCAGTTTGGGGTCGAGCTGACAGAGTTTTTTAGCGGCTTCGAGCTGCAAGGGGAGATTGTGTTCAATTTCTGATTTGCGGCTTCCAGGAAATAAGGCAAAAATTGGCCCTTTGAGATGATAGGTCGAGAGGAAATCGATCGAGGGTTCATGCTCCTCTACGGCCTTTGTTAGAGGATGGCCGACATATTCAACGGGAAGTTTCGGGGAGGTGAAATACTCTTTTTCGAAGGGAAATACAGAGAGAAGAAGATCGAGCGTTTTTTCCATTTGGCCGATCCGCTTTTTTTTCCATGCCCAAACCGAGGGACAGATATAGTGGATGAGTTTTCCTTTGTATCCTTTTTTGCGCAGCGATTTTTCCAAACGTAGATTGAATCCTGGATAATCGATGCAAAGGGTTGCTCTGGGATTGAGTTTTAATAGCGTATTTCGAAGGTGAAAGAAGAATTGGGCGATGCGTGGCAAGGCGAGCGCTACATCTAAAAAGCCCATGACTTGCAAGGTTTCCATGGGGGCGATCACCTCGATGGGCAAAGCGCGCATGCGGGGGCCTGCTACGGCCGCAATACGCAAACTAGGGTTTTGCCGGAGTAGCTCCTCGATCAAGTGGGCCCCTTGGAGATCTGCGCTTGGCTCTGCGGCTAAGATAAATAAATCAACCATGATGGATTAAACACTCGATTAGCCAATGGGCACCTTGGCGGAAAATTTCTGGAGAAGTGCCATGTCCCATCTGCCCAATGGAAGGGGAGATGATCAGTTCGATGGGAGCGGAGCGGATATGGGCCTCATGAGCCTTTTCAACAAGCGCCATTGCAAAGGCATAGCAAGCCTCGGTAGAGACTCTTACGTCACGATTGCCGATGTAGAGCCTTACGCGCCGGTCTGCTAGAAGCTCCGCTTTTTTCTCAGCATCATAGGAAGCTACGAGAGGGTTTTCTTTTAACAATGAAAATTCTTTGGCCAAAGCTAACTTTGTTAAAGGGGCAAAAGCGAGGAGATAGCGGAATCTAGGCTCCTCTGCAGCAGCGCATGCAGCGATCAGTCCGCCTCGGGATAAACCTGCAATCGCTACTCTTTTAGGGTCGACAAATCCTTGGTTGATGACAAAATCAAGAGCTAATTGGATTTGATCTATACAGACTTGTAACGAGTCAATGCCTTTTGATAAATCATCCGCCCAAACGCGTAGAGCTTGATGCGGAGAGAGTCCAGCTTCGTGGGCAGGCAGAGTCAAAGAAAAAACGTGAAGCATTTGCCCAGACAAAAATTGGACAGGCTGATTGTAGGGATCTAGGCATAAACTATCTTGGCCGGAGAGGGCGAAATAGAAAACGGCAGGCAAGGGGCCGTGGTCGAGGGCTGGGCCTGTATGGTATAAAGTAACGTCTGGCGCTACTGTGAGGGCCGTGCAAGAGGGCGTGTATGTCATACTCTCCGCCGCCGCCGCCGTCTTCTGGGCCTAGCCTCGCTTAGATCTTCTTCTTCATAAGAAGAGCGGGGTATTTCGCTCCATTTTTCGTAATAGGGAAGCAAGTCGGGCTCTAGGGCGCAGCGTATTTTAAAGAGATTGAGTGCATAGGAGAAGTAGGGATCTCCTGCCGCTTTAGGTTTGCGTAGACGGCCGTCGAGAGGAACGAAGCGGTATTGGGAGGCTAATACAGAGCTGGCCGCTCCTTGCAATTTTCGAGGAAGTTTAAAGAAAGGAGAAAAAGCATAGTCGATCAGCTTTTCAGCCTGTTCGGCAATTTGTCCTAGATGGGGGATTTGTCCCGTTTTTTCGATTTGTTGCAGTAAATGGGCGTGCATCATGGGGAACAATAGAGCTGCAAGAAGGACTGACCGGTCGGCCGCTTTGCCTCGTTCTTTCACTTCTTCATCGATCTGCTGCAAAAGTTGCATCATGACCGCACAGGAATCTTGGGCAACATGGTGGGATAGGGCCGGAAGGAGTGAACGAAGCAGCCCATATTCATGGAGTAGGTGGAAAAAAGGGCGGGCAGAGCCAGACTCGAGCATTCTCAGCAGTTCTTCTAAAATCCGAACGGGGGAACTTTTGACGATCTCTTCTTTGCAGTTTAAAAGGGCTTCGTGGGTAGGCGGATCGATTTCGAACTGGAACCTGGCGCAGAATTTGATCAGACGGATCATCCTGACTGGATCTTGGATAAAGCGAAGATCAGGCTGTCCTATGGTACGCAGAATCCTTTGTTCTAAGTCAGGGTACCCTTGAACATAATCGATGACTGTTTGTTCTCTTGGGTTGTAGAAAAGACCATTGATTGTAAAATCTCTTCGTAAAACATCTTCTTCTTCAGAACCCCAGACATTGTCGCGGACAATGAGATCAGGGGCCTCAGTGTCGCCTGACCGGAAGGTGGCTACTTCAATAATTTTTTGACCGAACCGAATATGGGCGAGGCGAAACCTGCGGCCGATCAGGATGGCATTGCGGAACAATGCTTTGATCTCTTCAGGGGATGCCGAAGTGGAAACATCGAAATCTTTCGGTTTTTGTCCAAGCAGCAAATCGCGGACCCCGCCTCCGACGAGATAGGCGCTATGGCCCGCGTCCCGCAGTTTTTCGATGACATAAAAAGCGTGAGAGTCGATTTTTTCTGGAAGTATCCGGTGTTCGTCGACGGTGTAGATTTTAGGCTGCACGAATAAAAAAAACGTCCTTGTAAAGCATGAATCCTACCTAATTGATCCTCATAAAGTCAATGAATCTATCCTCCAATTCTTAATATTTGCTTTTTGATGCGTTTTTTTTCAGATTTCGAGAGCGATTAGTAGGAAATACTTGAAAAGTAGGTCAAGAATCGGTCTTGAAATCTGATGAAAAAGGCGCAAAAAGAAAAATATCAAGAATTGAAGGATAGGTTCATGCCCTTTTTTGAAAAAAAAGAATTCTATTTTTATTGCTATTTTTTCTATAAATCGATATTAGTTTGTTTTTTAATGTTTTTAATATGGATTGTTATGAAAACTGTTTGTTTGAATATGATTGTTAAAAATGAAATCCACGTGATCCGCAGGTGTTTAGCGGCCGTCAAAGGGTTCATTGATTATTGGGTGATCGTAGATACCGGATCTACAGATGGCACGCAGGCCGCTATTCGAGAATTTATGCAAGGATGTCCGGGGGAGCTTTATGAGCGTCCTTGGCGCAATTTTGAGCATAACCGAAACGAGGCCCTTGATCTAGCGAGAACAAAAGGGAATTATGTTTTTTTTGTCGATGCGGATGAGATTATGCATATTTCCCCTTCATTTGATAAAAGCTCGCTTGTCAAAGATTATTATTTTACAAAAACAGTGGGCACAGGCCAAGAATTCTATTTCCCGAAATTAATCAAAAATGATCCTTTATGGCGATGGGTTGGAGTGCTGCATGAATCGATCCAACATCCGGGCGATGTCATTTCCGGGCAGATCGACACGATTTGGGCTGAATCGGTGCAAGACGGGGCTCGTTCGAGAGATCCTCAGCAAAATGAGAAAGATATCGCTATATTAAAGCAGGCTATTGCAGACAATCCGAATGACTCAAGCGCCTATATTTATCTGGAGCAAAACTATTTTGGCGCGCAAGATTTTCTTCAGGCCCTTAAGTACTATGAGATCAGAGGGGCCATGGAAGGCGCTCAGGATGAGACATTTTGGTCCCTTTTTTGCATTGGGCAGATCCAAGAGCATTTGGGATATGCCCCCTCTCTTTACCTAGAAAGTTATTTAAAAGCTTATCAGTTCGATCCTTCCAGAGTAGAACCATTGGAAAGAATGGCGAACTGCGAAGCTTCCTTGCATCGTCCGGCTATGGCCTATATCTTGATGAAATACGCCAAAACCTTGCCTATGCCAAGACCTTTAAGTTCGGGATATTATCCTTGGGTCCACTACTTTGCCCTCGATTTGCTTTGCGCCGATAACGCGATTGATTTAGGTAAAATAGAAGAAGCCCAAAAAATCTATCGGACAATGGCAGGGAAATCAAACCTTCCCGCTGCTCTGATCAAACACATTGAAAGTCAGCTTGTTCTTATCGAACAATGGCTGCGATCTGATAGGAATGAAAGGAAAAAAATTAACTTTTCAAAGATGCCAATTAATCTTTCTTTTTCTTTCAGAAAAGCTAATTAATATTTCTTGTTCTTGCGCTCTTTTGCCGATTTTTGTATGAGGAGCATATGGACAGATATTTTACTAGCAAACAGATGTTAGTTCTAGGTACGACTCTCATGGCCTGTTTGGCTTTAGGGGCGGGTTGGTTTTATCATGAAAAGACCCTGCCTCCCCCTATTCGGATAGAAGTTGCGGGGAGTCCTACCTTAGGACAAAAAAATGCGCCCATCCAAATGGTCCTCTTTGAAGATTTCCGTTGTCCGAGCTGTCGGTCGTTTAACGTCAATCTTTTGCCACGGATCCAAGAAAGTTATATCGCTCCGGGTTATGCCCGCTTTACAATTGTGCCGCTTGCTTTTTTGCCTGAATCCGAACCCTTGGCGAATGCGGCCCTTGCCGTGTATCAAATAGCTCCGGATCGATTTCTTTCCTATGTCCACGGACTTTGCCAGGGGCTAGGAGAAAGAGAGACGAAAACGCCGATCCAAGAGCAGCTAATCAATTTGGCGAAAGTGGTTGGGGGGATCGACCTTTTGCAATTTAAAGCGTGCGTGATGACCGACTGCCATGAATCCACCCTCGAGAAAAATCTTCTTTTAGCCCAAGAGATCATGGGAGAAGAGTTTGGAACCCCGACTTTATATATTAATGGAGTTCCAGGGTCTACGGGATCCTTTTCTTCGATTCAAACGATGGTTGAACATTTCTTACAAGGCGGCCCATGAGACATTTTATCAAATCCCATGCGCTCTACTTAGCCTGGTTGATTTCGCTCATTGGCCTTCTTTGCAGCATTTTCTTTGGAGAATTTCTCCATAATGAGCCGTGCCATCTTTGCTGGTATCAAAGAATTTGTCTTTTCCCTCTGGCTTTGATCTTAGGCATTGCCGCCTACAAAGAAGACCTTCGCATTGTAATTTACGCTCTTCCGCTAGCTCTTTTCGGCACGCTATTTGCCTTTTATCAAGTGCTCAGCATTTTTCTCCCTTCCATGAGGATGCCGGCTCTATGCGGCTATAAAGCAGAATGCTCAGAACACCTAATTGAACTATGGGGATTTTTAAGCTTTCCTCTAGTCAGCTTGATAGGATTTTTCCTCATTGTCTTTTTTCTTTGCATGGCAAAGAAGGCGTCAAAGCCTTAATCTAGTGCCCCTCTTTTTGTTTGTTCCATGGGTTATTTTTCTCGTTAAATTTTCCATAATATCCATCTGGGTTGGACAAGTGGAGTCTCTTTCTAGGAAGGTTTCTGGCTTGGGGGTCTCTGCTTCTATTTGTCGCTTTGCGCTCACGTTCAGGATATCCAGTCGATGGAGGAGCTCCGATATAAAAATGCTTTATTGTTTCTTCTTCTGAAAATTGAACTTTTCGATCAGGTTTACCCGTTCTCCTCTCTTCCTTACTGATTTTTTCGTAAGGAATTTCATCGGCTGGCACAGGAGGTTCATTGCCATAGTGCTTTGCGACTAGTTTTCTTTCCCTAGGATTTAGGTCATCAAAATGTTTACCAGATTTTTTAAACTTAGATAGAGCGCTTCTCTCTTTTGTTGCGGAGGGATTTATATTGTTAAACTCTCTTTCAATTATACGAATTTCTAATACCAGTTCTTTCATTCTTTCTCTTTGGGTATCAGTTAATTCGTCTGCAGGTATATTTTTTAATCCTTTTAATAACTCTTCGCGTTCCTCAAAGAGATCTATTAGTAAAATTCTATACATTTCTTCAGCATGCTCGTCATTTTGGGCTGCATGAATGTGTTCTTGGAAGGGAGTGGGATTTTCAGGGGGATTGGGAAAATTCAAAATACCTTTCTTTTCCCTTTCCGCCTTGGGCTTCATTGTAGAAGCGGGGCTGGGAATGCCTTGAGTAGAAGATATTGTATCCTTCCCTTGGAGAAAAGGACCCTGAGCTGCTTGGCTTACTTTCCTGTCATTTTGGCCTTTGCTCCCCGAGCTTTTTCGACTTACTCTGATAGGTTCTAACTTGAAGTAGAGGTCTTTGTTACCTTGCTCTCCTATTATTTCTTGAGCTTGTTGTATCCCTGTAACATTGTGTTCTAAACTATCTGATTGAAGATAAGTTACGCTGATTTGTTTATCATCTTTTCTGTTGTAAAAAGTAGCCTTGTACCCTTGATTAGAACGAGGGAATGCAACAGCAATTAAATTTCCTATTTGTGTTGTTAAGTAACCCATTTGTTGCTATTTCCTTGTTAATGTTTAATTATATTGTAACATATTCTTTAATATATTTAAACAATTAATTAACAATTATTAAATAGATTTGGTTATTAAAATTGTAAAGGGAAGCTTAGCCTCCCTTTAGTTAGCTTGGTGGGATTTTTCCTAATTGTTTTTTTTCTTTGCATGGCAAAGAATGCGTCAAAACTTTGAGTTTGTGCGGACTGCTCTATACCGTTCTTGGGATGCGAACGGTATAGTTTCTTTGGATCAATTGGATAAGATTTTTCTTACTTGTCTCTTAAGAAAAGCTCCTATGAATCTCCATGCTTGTAAGGAAGCGGAGAGGTAAGCGGAAAAGGAAAACTGCCTAAAAATCCTCCATTTAGTAAGGATTCGTATTCATTCGGAAAATCCTTTCGGAGATGCTGCCATATGATGTTAGCAT
>DAINNB010000063.1:0-8924 GCA_036736085.1 Chlamydiales bacterium | reverse complement strand
CTACGATTTCTGGGACTTCGTAGCTGCAGTGGGCCTGGATGAGGGTTTGGATGGCTGGAAAGTGGGGTTTTAGGGTTTTGAGGATGACTTTGGTCTCGAGGCTTTCTTCGATGGTATTTTGCCAGCGGTAGATCGATTCAACTTCGGGGAGGATCGAGGCGCAGGCGATGAGGTTTTTCTTAAGTAGCTGATGGATAATGGTTTTAGCTTCTTGTCTGTTTTTACAGGTCCAGAAAATATAGATCATGGGATGGCCTTGGGTTAAAAGAGGGGGAGTGTAGCAAGAAACGGTTGGTGGGACAACCGTTTCTTGTGGGGCCTAGGCTTTGAGGAGGGCGAGGGGGTTTTTGCGGGTGAGTTTGGAGATGATTTGGATGGCTAGGAGGCCGAAGAGGAAGCCTGGGATGATGGGGGCGATGTCTAGACTGTATCTTTGATCGATGTAGGGCCAAAGGGCTGTGGTGAGGCCTCCTGCGAAGATGCCGGCAAAAGCTCCTTGGGCGTTGATGTTTTTGGAATAGAGGGAGAGGAGGACTAGGGGGCCGAAAGAGGCTCCGAGGCCTGACCAGGCGTAGAGGACGAGATGATAGATCGTGCTGGGCTTGAAGTAGGCGATGGCGGCGCTGGCGAGACCTACGAGGATGACGCTGAGGCGAGAGACCCATAGAATTTCTTGGGAGGAGGCATTTTTATGGAAAAGCCTTTTGTAAAAGTCTTCGGAGAGATTTGACGCGACAATGAGGATGTGGGCCGCCATGACATTCGTGGTGGCTGCGAGGATAGCGCAGAAGGTAAGGCCTGCAAAAAGGGGAGCTAGCGTGCTTTGAACGATGCTTAAGATCACTTGCTGAGGATCGGCGAGCCCTTCTTGGAAAAGAGCAATGCCGATGAGGCCGACGAAGGTAGCGGCAGAAAGCGTGACGATGAGCCAGCTGATTCCCAAATATTTGGCTTTCCACATTTCGCTTGTCTTTTGAATGCCCATGAACTTTGTGAGAATGTGAGGCTGCCCAAAATAACCTAATCCCCAACCCGCGGCTGTCATCAAAATTTTCCAAAGGGTGGTTTTGCTGTAGTCAGGGAGGAGAGTGGTAGTCAGGTTTTTAACGGCGACTTGCTGCATGACAAAGTCAATGCCTCCGATTTGGTTGAGGAGATAGAGGGGAATGCAGACGATGACCCCAAGAAGAAAAAAACCTTGAAAAAGATCGATCCAAGCAACTGTGCGGTAACCTCCCATGAAAACATAACCGACGACGAGGAGGAGGCCAAAAGAGATGCCTACATGGTAGTTGAGATCAAAAAGCGATTCTAAAAGAACGCCCGTTGCGATGAGTCCGGATGAGATGTAGATCGTAAAAAAAAGGACCGACATGAGCCCTGAAATTAAACGAAGACTGCCGGTGGTGTCCTTGCAGCGCGCTTCGAAATAGGCGTTAAGCGTTAAACTGCCGAGCTGCTCTGTGATCTTGCGGAGGCGGGGCGCGATGAAATGCCAGTTGAAAAACATGCCGGCAGTAAGACCGATCGCAGCCCAAGCTGCAAATACGCCTCCGCCGAAAATAAGAGCGGGGTAGCCTAGAAAAAGCCAACTGCCCATGTCGCTTGCTTGGGCAGAAAGGGCGGTCAGCCAAAAGTTGGCTGAACGCTCGCCTAAGATAAAGTCAGCGCCTGATTGTTGCTTTTTGTAAGAAAGACAGGCGACAAGGATCAAAACGGCAAAATAGACGCATAGTGTCGTTAGCTCCAAAGCCATGTGGGAAGAGGTCATCGATAAAAAAATGTTCATAAAAGTCCGAGTGTAATAAATGGTCAGTTGAAATTGCCCGATGGGCAATCGATCAATCAAACGGTCTCTGAGCGCTCAGAGTGAAAATAATGAGATTTTAATAAGAAAAAGGGATAGCACCCCAAAGGGGGAATCTCGGAGATAGAGGAGAAAAAAGTTTGCGTTTTGTCATAAAAGACAGCGCTTACGTTAAAATTTCCTTCATTTTACATAAGCTCTTTTCCTCTAGCAAGAAAAAAAGCTTGAGTTCCTGTATAACGATAAAAAATTGCTATTTTGGCATAATAGCAGCAACTCAATAACCGATTTTTGAATCACTAAAGGTGTAAATATGCCCCATCAACCCATTGATCTATTCGATCTAGATGGCACGCTTGTCAAGGGCAACACCAGTTTTCATTTCTTCTTATTTTTGCTTCGAAAGGGAATTTTGCCGATGCGCTCATTATTTCGTGCGGGGGCTTTATTTTTTACGTTTAAGAGAAAATGGATTTCTCTGCTTCAATTTCATTGTGACGTGTTTCGAGTCTTTTTAAAGGGAAGAAAAAAGGCTTTATTTATCGATGCCGTCGAGCCTTTTTTAGATATTTGGCTGGAAAAATGGTTAGATCGCCCCCTTGTTGAGCAGGCTATTGGCGAAAAAATTCTTTTGTCCAGCGCTCCCGATTTTTTAGTCGGCCCTATTGCCCGCAGGTTGAACATAAAGCGCTGGAAAGCTAGTGAATATGGAGTAGATGATCAAGGAAATTTTTCTGAGATCATAAAAATTGTGGATGGAGAAGAAAAACTAAGATGGGCGCGTACGTTGGCCCAAGCATCTCGCATAGATGCTTATTCGGACAGCGATGATGATTTGCCTCTTTTACTCTGGGCGGGTAAAGTATATGTAGTAAGACCTAATAGAAGATTGCGGAAAATAGCCCGGCAAAAGGGTTGGCAGGAGGTATAAAATGAACGCGCGAGCCGATGTCATACGTAAAATGGGAAGAAGATCTATTTTGGATCGACCTCAAGAGAAAGAGGGAAAAGATGAGTTTGCCTCTTACGTGTTCGATCAAAAGATGATGGAAGAGAGGCTCTCTGCTGAAGTGTATGCGCATTGGCTTCAAGTCATGAAAGGTCAAGAGGTTTTTAATGCGGCGCATGCAGATGCGATTGCCAAAGCTTTGAAAAAATGGGCTGTGCAAAAAGGGGCTACTCACTACACGCATTGGTTTCAGCCTCTGACTTTGGGCGCGGCAGAAAAGCACGATTCATTTTTAACTTGGGATGAAGAGGGACAGGCGATTGAAAACTTTTCGGGAAAAGAGTTGAGACAAGGGGAACCTGACGCCTCTTCTTTGCCTTCTGGAGGTCTTCGCTCGACGCATGAAGCGAGGGGATATACGATGTGGGATCCAATGTCGTTTCCTTTTTTGTGGTCTAGGGCAGATGGTTTGACCTTATGTTTGCCATCGCTTTTCTTTTCTTGGAAGGGAGAGGCTTTAGATCATAAAATCCCTCTGATCCGCTCCGAGGAGGCGATTGGAATAGCGGGATTAAGGCTGCTCCGTTTTTGCGGCATTGAGGCTAAATCGGTCTTTTCCACATTAGGTGCAGAGCAGGAATATTTTGCCATTGATCGTCGTTTGGCTCTTTTAAGGCCCGATCTTTTGCTTACAGGTAGAACTGTTTTAGGAGCCAAGCCTCCAAAAGGACAAGAGCTGAAAGATCATTATTTTTCTTCTTTGCAGCCGAGAATTTTGGCCTTTATGATCGATTGCGAAGAGGAAGCTTTTCGCTTAGGGATTCCTTTGAAAACACGCCATAATGAAGTAGCTCCATCCCAGCATGAAGTGGCCCCCCTTTTTGAAAAAGGGCCTGCTGCAGTGGATCATAACGTGCTTCTCATGGAAATCATGCGGCAAAAAGCTCTTGAGCATGATCTAGTTTGTTTGTTCCATGAAAAGCCATTTGCGGGGATTAACGGCTCCGGAAAACACAACAACTGGTCGCTCGCTACTGATACAGGACTTAATTTACTCGATCCCAAAGGCGATCCTTTGGTCTTCTTTACGCTGCTGGCTGCGATTTTACGAGCGGTGCATTTACATGCGCCTTTGCTTCGAGCTTGCATCGCTTCTGCAGGAAACGACCTTCGTTTGGGCGGGGCTGAAGCTCCTCCTACCATCCCTTCTGTTGATGTGGGGAAAAGTTTGGAAAAAATCCTTCGCGAGCTCATCCATAAAAATGGGACGGATCCTAGAAAGATTGATTTAGGACTCAGTCATCTGCCTGAGCATGGGGCTGATGCATCTGATCGCAACCGCACCTCATTTTTTGCTTTTACTGGCAATAAGTTTGAGTTCCGCGGCGTCGGCGCGTCAGCTTCTTGCGCCTGGCCGATGACCGTATTGAATACGATCGTGGCAGAGAGTTTGCATGCCTTGCTAGATAGCATGGAAAAAGAGGTCGAAGGGGAAAAATGGCAAGGCGCAGCACCCCTTTTACAAAAGGCTTTTCAATCTTCGGAATCTATTTTGTTCAGCGGAGATGGTTATAGCAGCGAGTGGAGGGGAGAGGCGCAAAAACGGGGGCTTCCTGATGTGTCCGATAGCCACCATGCGTACGCTGCTTTATTGGAAAAAAGTACGTTTCATGTATTTGAAGGCGTTTTGACAGAAAAAGAACTGCGCAG
Organism: Chlamydiales bacterium; assembly: GCA_036736085.1. GTDB lineage: Bacteria > Chlamydiota > Chlamydiia > Chlamydiales > SM23-39 > SZAS-17. Next base: position 4,458 of record DAINNB010000063.1, on the reverse strand, counting down.
CCGCTATGATATTTTTGTAGAGCATTATGCAAAAACGATCGAGGTCGAAGCGAATGTGATGATCGATCTTTTCCGAACGCAGATTTTGCCAGCTTGCTTAAAAGCGCAGAAGGAATGGGGGAAATCCCTCAAAGTTCTTGCGGATTTGCAAATGCCTTTGCCGCCTCGTTTAAAAGATGGGCTCGAAATTCTTACCGGCTTGATTAGCGATGCGATCGCAGCGATCGATGAAGTAGAAAGAAAAGGGGAGCAAACAAAGGATTTAGGGTGGGACGCAAAAGCCAAAGTCTTTGCCGAACTCACAAGACCTAAAATCCAAACGGCTCGCCACCTTATCGATCAGTTGGAAAAAATTGTTGATGATGCGCTTTGGCCGCTGCCTAAATATTGGGAGCTTCTGTATTTGAAATGAAAAAAATCGGCTTTTATGGGGGAACGTTCGACCCGATTCACTTTGGGCACCTTTTCCTTGCTTTGCAATTAGCAGAGTATCATCGACTCGATAAGGTCTTGATCTGTCCAGCTTTTTGCTCTCCTTTTAAAAAGGATCATTCTCCTACCGCAAGCGCAGAGCATCGCCTGGAAATGGTCCGTTTAGCCGTTCAAGATATTTCTTGCATGGAGGTGCTTTCTTTTGAGATTGAAGAGAAAAAAACTTCTTATACGATCGATACCATTCGTTCGTTGCCGCCTGCAGAGTACCATCTTTTATTATCTGAAGAATCGGCAGTCTCGTTTATGGAGTGGAAGGAAGCGGAGGAATTAGCTCGTTTGGCATCTCCCTTGATCGGATGCAGAAAAGGAGCTCCGCCCACATCTCCCTTTTTAAAGAAAGGATTTACTCCAACGAAGAGCATGGAAATCTCGAGCACAGAGATCCGAGAACGATTGAAAAATAAACTATATTGCGGGCACTTAGTTCCTGCGAAAGCGCTGGACTACATTGAGCGCCATCGGTTATACTCTCGCTGACTTTGAAATTGTTATCATACACTTTTTATGGGTAAAAATCCTTTGGAAACACTCCGCGAGATCGCTCAACTTATTTACGACAAAAAAGGGATCAACATTTTAGCCTTGGATGTCACTGGGCTTTCGACGATTACCGATTATTTATTGATCGCCGAAGGGCATGTCGACCGTCACGTCTCTTCGATCGGAAAAACGATTGTTGAAGAGATGAAAAAAAAGGGAGAGATTCCTTTGCATGTAGAGGGGCTTCAGACAGGTGATTGGGTTGTCATTGACTTCTCAGGCATTATGGTCCATCTTTTTATGCCGGGCTATCGAGAAAAATTTTCTTTAGAAAAGCTGTGGAAAGAGAGCAAGTTAGTCGACTTGCCGATCAATACAAGCTCTACGGTTTAACTTTGCAGGGGGATTCATGAAAAAAAAGCGAATCGTTGTTACTGGAATGGGGCTGGTCTCTTGTTTTGGAACCGATGTAGAGCGATTTTATGCAAAACTCCTAGCTGGCGACAGCGGCATCGTTCCCATTGAAGAATTTCCTTGCTCTGAATATCCTACCCGTTTTGCAGGCGCGATCCGCCATTTTGAGACGGGCGATTACATGGACAAAAAACAAGCCCGTCGAGTAGATCCCTTTATCCGTTATGCGATGGTGGCAGGAAAAAAAGCTCTGGAAAGCGGCCATTTGGCCTCTTCTGACGCTCTTTCCTCGCTCAATCTCTCCCGCTGCGGTATTATCGTTGGATCAGGCATGGGTGGAATGCAGTGTTTTTATGAGGGAGTAGAAACTCTCTTGACCAAAGGTTTTAAGCGTTTAACCCCCTTCTTTGTCCCTTTTATCATTACGAACATGGGAGGAGCCCTCCTCGCTATCGATCTTGGTTTTATGGGGCCTAATTACTCTATTTCGACAGCTTGCGCCACATCGAATTATTGCATTCACGCAGCTGCTCAGCAGATTCAAGATGGAAACGCCGATTTGATGCTTTGCGGAGGTTCTGAAGCCTCGATCAACCCGATCGGCTTAGCCGGTTTTGTCGCTTGCCGCGCGCTTTCAACGCGCAATGAAGACCCCACAAAAGCTTCTCGTCCTTGGGATCAAGGCCGCGATGGGTTTGTGATGGGAGAGGGAGCTGGCGTTCTTCTTTTAGAAAGTTTAGAGCACGCTCTTGCTCGCAACGCTCCGATTTATGCGGAATACCTCGGCGGCGCTGTCACTTGCGACGCTCATCATATGACTGATCCCAGGGAAGATGGCCTTGGCGTCGGCTCTTGCATGGAACTGGCCCTACAAAGCGCATCTGTTCCTAAAGAGCGGGTCAACTACATCAATGCTCACGCTACATCGACCCTTGCAGGAGACATGTGCGAAATCCGGGCGATCCGTCAAGTGTTCGGGGCTCACGCTTCTAGCATTAAGATCAATGCAACGAAATCGATGATTGGCCATTGCCTTGGAGCTGCAGGAGGCATCGAGGCCATCGCTACGATCCAAGCTATCCGCACTGGCAAGCTGCATCCAACGATCAACTTGGAAAATCCCGATCCAGCTTTGGGAGATTTCGATGTGGTCCCCAATCATGCAAAAGCCCACAAGGTCGATGTCGCCCTTTCCAACTCGTTTGGTTTCGGCGGGCACAACTCCACCCTCGTCTTTACGGCCTATTCGCCATGAGCCGATACGTCCTTCATCACGACCAGTCTTTCGGCATAGTCCCTCTCTCTCAGCAAGACGGCGCATGGCATGTGTTTCTCATCCAGCATCGCCACGGCCGCTACTGGGGCTTTCCTAAAGGACACGCAGAACCGAATGAAACACCTCAAGAAGCCGCAGCCCGCGAATTAAAGGAAGAGACAAACCTTGACGTCGTCCGCATCTTCGACGGCGAGCCTATGCTCGAAAAATACCAGTTTACCCTCGAAGGAAGGCGCATCGCCAAACAAGTCCTCTATTTTGTCGCGGAAGTGTCCGGCACCGTCGTCCTTCAACAAAAAGAGATCCAAAACGGCGTTTGGGCCCCTCTTCTTACAGCGCACGAAAAAATTACCCACCAAGAGGGCAAAAATATCCTTGCCCAAGTAATCAAACGTTTAAAGATTTCTTAGTTTGTTTCGGTGTGCTCAAAGGCTACTGAGGTAAGTCTAATTAAAAATAAAAATATAACTTGCTTATATTATTTTTTGCGGTTTTTGTATGCTTGTGGATTTTTCTATTGGTTTTTGTTATAATTTAATCAAAAAAAAATGGTGTTTTTTAATGAGCTTAATATCTATCTATTTATTTAATGTCTTCCATTCTGTCTCGACGAGTATTTCAATGGGTGTTAATTTTTTTTCTATAAAAGATAGGGTTTATTCTGCTTTTTTAAATGTTCAAAAAAAACTTGCTGAATCTGTTGGTCTCTCTGTAATTAGCCAGGCCGTCCCTATTTCGGAAGAAGAAGCGGTTCATTTGTCTATGCAAAATAGTTTTTTAACTACAGTGGAACAGAAAGAAGCTGCTCATTTGCTCAATAAATACGATAGGGTTCTTGAAGAATTAAAGAAACTATTTAAAGAAAAGGCTGTCTTAAAGAAAAAAGATTTTTCAGCGGGCGTGGTTCAAAAAGCTTTTCGTAAGTATTTGAGTGTCCGTCGAGTTCAAAAACAGAAACACGCAGAGTCCATGCAGCTTGTTTAAGAAGAGCAGAAATGAAAGCTAAAGAAAATTCGAGCAGCGACGGTCATTCAAAGCGCTTATCGAGGACACAACATTCGATCTCAGTTACAACGGCATTTTTTACCTTTGGAATTATTTGAAGCGGCGAAATCTGCCCTTGCCTCTGGTACGATTGAGCAATTTTCTAGATCTTCATGTGGCAAAACGCCAGTTTATTTTCACCCCGAGTTGCCGATTGTTTTTAAACTGAGCAAAAATCCCCAAAATAGAAAAAGATTGCAGCAGATGATCGAAGCGAAAAATGTGTGCCAGAAAAATGGCTACACTTCTCTTGTCATTCCAGAAGCTCGCATTCATGGGGATTTTATTATTGAAAGATGTTTACCTCTCCGAGATGGCCTTGAGCAAAAAAAGCAGATTGGTTTGTATATTGAACAGCAAGAGAAGTTCACAAAGGCTGTTGAAGAGTTCACTGCATTTTTATGTCAAACACTGTTAGACGATCTCTCTGCTCAGCTTTGGATGGGATTGTCTTCTGTTCGCGTAGGAAGATATGACAATGTTGCTTTATATCTGGATGAGAAAAATGAAGCTAAAATTGGATTGATTGATTTAGAAACTTTTTCTCCTTTGCCCTCAAAATCTCCTCGCGGAGTTTTTCAGTCGTGCCTTCAAGCGATTAGGTTGTTCCCTTTGCATTTTGAGCTTATTTTAGCTGTGGGAAAACGTTTTGATCCTCAAAATGAAAAGTTTGAAAAGGATCTGCAAGAAGAAAGAGCTAGTCTTGTAGAATATTTTGATACTATTTATCAGGATCATCGACGATTCGT
>DAINNB010000062.1:0-8942 GCA_036736085.1 Chlamydiales bacterium | reverse complement strand
ATAGGTGACGATGAGGGTGACGTTGGGAGTTGAGGCGCAGCTGCTTTGCTGTCTGCCCCGGCCGGCCGTTTGTTCATCGGCGAAGATGCAGGTGATTTGGTTAGGAGGAAATGTGCCTGCATGAAGCTTGGCGTAAGTGTTTGTCGAGTCGACTTTATGTAGATGGATCGTATTCATAAGATCTACTATTGCAAAGCTAGAGATTCTATTCTATCTTAGAAATGGTCTTTAAGGTCTGAAATAGATGTGGAATCCTCGAGCTCTTTCCCGCGTTGATTTGCGTATTTTCCCTGTTGTGCTTTGTCTTATGGCCATGAGCCTTTTGGTCATTTCTTCGATGACGGCAAGCGCTGATTGGGAGCGGTTTATTTTTTGGACCCCTCTTGTCAAGAGTCAAGTCAGGTGGTGCTGTCTTGGATGGGCCGTTTTTTTTCTGGCGGTTGGCTTTGATTATCGTAAACTTCGGGATTGGAGCTTGTTTTTGTATGGAGTGATGCTTTTGCTCTTGGTCGGCCTTTTTTTTGTTAGCGCGATCCAAAATGTACACCGCTGGTACCGCATTCCGGGAGTGCTCAGCTTTCAACCATCCGAACAGGCAAAATTGATCCTTGTCATTTTTTTGGGCTGGTTTTTGGAAAGAAAAGGCAATCATGTGGGATCTTTGCAGACAGCCTGTCAAATGGGAGGGCTCGTTGGCGTCCCTTTTCTTTTGATTTTAAAACAACCTGATTTGGGCACGGCGTTGATTTTATATCCGATCGCCTTGGTTATGGGGTATTTTGCTGGGGTCCATCGGGGCGTTTTGAAATTTTTATCCGCTTGCGGTCTTACTGCTCTTTTTTTTGTGATGTTGATGTTTGTAGGGGTTTTGTCCCATGAGCAAATGAGGCCTGCCTTTACGTCGGTCATGAAAGAGTATCAATATGAAAGGCTTAATCCAAATACTTATCATCAAAAAGCTTCTCAGACGGCGATTGCTATCGGGGGCTTGACGGGGACGGGATGGCATAAAAGCGAATTTTCAGGAAGGCAATGGCTTCCTGCCGCCCATACAGATTCTGTTTTTGCGGCCTTTGGGGAAGAGTTTGGTTTTGTGGGTCTTGCTTTCATGCTGTTCCTTTTTTACGCTTTGATTTATTTTAGTTTTCAGGTGGTCGCAGCAGCAAAGGACCCGTTTGGCCGGTATTTGGCCGCAGGCTTATCTGTGTATTTAGCCATGCATGTGATGGTAAATATTGGGATGATGTGCGCTCTTTTACCGATTTCAGGGGTGCCTTTGATTTTTGTGACCTATGGAGGGAGCTCTCTCGTTACGACGATGGCCGCTCTTGGAGTTTTACAAAGCATTTATAGCAGAAGGTTTATGTTTTGATGTTTAATCATGGATTCATTTTATCTCCGGGCACTTGGTCTGGTGAAGGAAAAATTTTACTGAATATGATCGAAGAAGAGCTCATATTCAATACAAACTGGATTGTTCAGCAAAAAGACTTCTCTGGAAAAGTGCAGTGTAGTCAAGAAATTCAGATCCAAGGGCTTTCTGAAAATATGCGCAACGAGTTGACTTTTTATGATTTTCAGTCGAAACAGTTTGCCGTTGATATGGAAAATCAAAATATCGGGCGGATTGCGGGGGTTGGGCTTTTGGATGAAAAAATGATTGCCTGGGAATTTCGTAATAGCGAGACGAATTTTGAAGGGTATGAGACCTATTCTCTGCAAGAAGACGGCAGCTATTTGATGCGCGGAGAATATGTTACGTCAGACCAATTCCGCACCCAGATAGAAGCGCGCATTTGGCCGCAATCGAGCGAGATACCGCCGAGTTCCGACGAATCACAAGAAAATGAGGAAATATGACAGCTTTTGGACGATGGATGGGAGCCTCCCTTTGCTTTTGGCTCTGCGCTTGCGGAACGGGCAGCGCTCTTGTGACGATGAACTCTTTTGATGAAGTGCCAGTCGGAGCGAGTTCTGCCGAGGTGGTAGAGCTTTTAGGAGAGCCCTACGCGATCCATAAACAATCCAATGGCACAATAGAATATGAGTATATCGAGCGAATCACCGCAGGTCCTCGCAATTTTGAAGAACGCCACTATTTTTTAATTTTTAAAGAAGACAGGGTTGTTTCTAGAAGGATTAAGTCAAGCTCTCTTCCGGGCTATCGATTCGACAGTTACGAGATGCAAACGACGGATAATCAATCCGGTTTTTGAACTATCTGTCTATTCGATTGAAAAAGCTATGTTATGCTCTCTTGGGCACTTTTGAAGTGTTAAGCATAGTTTTTTCTTTGCAAATTTTAATTTTTTCTTTAAAATCCTTGGCTTTTCAACTCTAACCAAGGAGATAGTCCATGACAAGTTTTATTGATGATATCGCAGCTCGAGCAGCTAAAAGCATTATAGAGAAAGAGTTTCCTGTTGCTCAAGGAGAGGCAAGGCAATTTACAGCAAACATAGCTGCTAAAGAGCAATTGATCCTTTATAATGTAAAGGCAGGGATGCAGAACGTAGCTACTATTGTCGCGATTGCTACGGTGGCTTTGGCTCTTTTTTCGATTATTTCTCTACCTGTATCTGTGATCTTGCTTGCAGGCTCTTTATGGGTTCGCTACTGCTTTCATGATAATATTGAAAACTCACTGACCAAACAAGTCGATGGAGAAAGGTTTCAAACATTAAAAGAAAAAATCGACCATATCGCTCGCAGAGCGGAAGTTCTTTTGCCTGAGGAATGGAAAGCTGAAGGGCAGTCTAATCTTTTTGGTACTTATCTATTTAGAGAAAGCATTCCAGAAGAGATTCTCTTTAAGAGGAACGCATCCAATTCAGAGTCAAGAGCTTACTGATTTGTGGTATAAGTAGCTCCCCTAAAGAGGGGAGCTCGCTTAAGTCTACAAGCCTAGATTAAGCTTTAATTTTGATGTCCACGCCAGCAGCGACGGGCAAGACTTTTAACTTGTCAATCGTGTCGAGAGTAGGGTCTAAAAGATCTAAAACGCGGATGTGCGTTCTCATTTCAAACTGTTCTCGCGATTTACGGTCGACGTGAGGAGATCGGAGGACCGTATAGATTTCCCGTTTTGTAGGAAGGGGAATAGGTCCTACTACGCGAGCGCCTGTACGTTTTGCCGTCTCGACAATGTCTTGCACCGAACGGTCCAAGGTTCGTTGGTCGAACGCTTTAAGACGGATGCGGATTTTTTTTCTAATTTGTTTTGCCATATACTCTTACTTCTTACAGATTTCATCTTGGATTTTTGCTGGAACTCGCGCAAAGTGGCTGGGCTCCATAGTATAAGTTGCACGGCCCGAGGTCATCGAGCGGAGCACAGTTGAGTACCCGAACATTTCGCTTAAAGGCACTTCTGCAGAGACTTCGATCGTGCTCTTCAAAGTGTCTTGACCGAGAATTTGACCGCGGCGTCTGTTGAGGTCCCCGATCACATCCCCTACGCAGTTGTCTGGCGTAGTGGCGACTACTTTCATAATCGGTTCAAGGATCACAGCTTTCGCTTTGCGAGCGGCATCTTTTACAGCCATGGAAGCGCAAATTTTAAACGCCATCTCATTCGAGTCAACCTCGTGGTAGGACCCGTAGGTAATCGCCACTTTCATGTCGATTAGCGGATACCCAGCGAGAACCCCTGTTGAAAGGCCTTCTTCGATCCCTTTGATGCAAGCAGGAATGTATTCTTTAGGAATGACGCCCCCGACGATCTTGCTGACGATCTCATTGCCTTTTCCTGGCTCGTTCGGCTCGATTTCCAAGCAAACGTGAGCGTATTGGCCGCGTCCGCCGGACTGCTTGACGTATTTTGTCTCGGAAGAAGCTGGACCTGAAATCGTCTCTTTATAAGAGACTTCTGGTTTTCCTACATTAGCTTCTACGCTGAACTCGCGGAACATACGGTCCCTGAGAATCTCTAGGTGGAGCTCTCCCATCCCTCTGATGATCGTTTGTCCAGTTTCTTCGTTCGTATTGACTCGGAAAGTGGGATCTTCTTCAGAAAGGGCGGATAAGGCCATAGAGAGTTTTTCCCTGTCGGCCTTTGATTTTGGCTCAATCGCCATAGAAATCACCGGCTCGGGGAAGTTCATCTTCTCTAAGAGGAGGGGAGAATCTTCCAAGCAGAGCGTATCGCCCGTGCTCGTGTATTTTAACCCGATGCAAGCTGCAATGTCCCCTGTAAAGAAGTCATCTCTATCTTTTCTTTGGTTTGCGTGCATTTCAAGAAGTCTAGAGACTCTCTCTCGTTTATCTTTTGTCGTATTGAGAAGGGCTGTTCCTTTGGAAAGGGTGCCGCTATAAATACGGATAAACGTCAGTTTTCCTACGTATGGGTCTGTCATGATCTTAAACGCTAGAGCAGAAAGGGGGCTTTCGTCGGCTGGAGTGATTTGCAGATCTTCATCTGAATCCACTTTATGGCCTTTGATCATCCCTCGATCGAGAGGAGACGGCATCCAAGTAACGATTGCGTCGAGGATCTGTTGGACCCCTTTGTTCTTAAAAGCGGTGCCGCAAAGAACTGGATTGATTCGGTTCTCGATGACCCCTTTACGCATGATTTTGTGGATTTCTTCTACTGTGATGCTATCCGGGTCTTCGAGAACTTTCGTCATGAAAGAATCGTTGTTCTCGTCGATTGTGGCGAGCTCTTCGAGCATCTCCATGCGCATCTTTTTGCATTCTGCAAGAAGGTTTGCTGGAATTTCTTCGACGTCGTATTTCGCTCCCATCGTCTCATCGTGAAAGAGATATGCTTTCATCTCGATAAGATCGACCATGCCTTTGAAGTCGGATTCGGCCCCGATCGGGCAGTGGACTGGGATTGCATTGGCATGAAGTTTTTCGCGCATCGAGCGGACTGCGTTGAAGAAGTCGGCTCCTGTTCGGTCCATCTTATTGACGAACACAATACGCGGCACTCCGTAGCGCTCGGCTTGGCGCCAAACAGTTTCGGACTGAGGTTGTACCCCGGCCACTGCGCAGAACACGGCGACGGCGCCATCGAGGACCCTGAGAGAGCGTTCTACTTCAATGGTGAAGTCAACGTGGCCAGGGGTGTCGATGATGTTGATTTTACAATTTTTCCAATAAACGGTCGTAGCAGCCGATGTGATCGTGATGCCCCTTTCCCGTTCTTGTTCCATGAAGTCCATCGTCGCGGCGCCCTCGTGGACCTCTCCAATGCGGTGGAGGCGTCCTGAGTAGAATAAAATCCGCTCGGTGGTTGTTGTTTTGCCCGCGTCGATGTGGGCCATAATCCCTACGTTGCGGACATTTTGCAGCTGATCTGTTTCTGGACGTTTAGCCATGAATAAGACTCCTTACCATTTGTAATGGGCAAAGGCTTTGTTTGCCTCCGCCATGCGGTGGGTGTCGTCTTTCTTCTTGATCGTCGTGCCTTGATTGTGGTAGCAATCCGCAAGTTCCGATGCTAAAGCCTCTTCCATGGCGCGTCCAGGCTTGGATCGAGCGTGGGTGATGATCCAGCCCATTGCCATGGCAGTTCTTCTTTCTCCTGGAATTTCTACAGGCACCTGGTAGTTGGCCCCGCCGATTCGACGAGTTTTCACTTCCAGAGAAGGTTTTGAATTTTCGAGCGCTTGCTCAAAAGCATCCAAAGGGTTGTCTGTTTTTACGCGCTGGGCGAATTTTTCAAGAGCGCGGTACACGATAGCGCGGGCTACCGACTTTTTGCCATCTTGCATCACTCGATTGATGAATTTGGCCAGGGTATAACTTTGGTAAATCGGATCATTTGGGATCCGGCGCTTTACTGCGCGACGTCTTCTAGACATAATTTTTTATTCCTTAATCGTTTTGCGGTCCTTCACCCGGTCTCTCGTTAGAGAGGCCTGCCCATGGTTTTGCCTAGGATTTCCTAGCCAAAGCCGAGAGCAAGGAAGCCGATTGATGCGGCATCCTGGCATTACTTAGGACGTTTAGCTCCGTACTTGGAGCGGGATTTCTTTCTGTCTTTAACTGCTGCGCAGTCAAGGGCGCCACGGACGATGTGGTAGCGAACGCCAGGCAAGTCTTTTACCCTGCCGCCACGAACGAGAACGATGCTGTGCTCCTGAAGGTTGTGTCCTTCCCCTGGAATATAAGCAATGATCTCTTGTCCATTGGACAGACGGACCCAGGCCACTTTTCTGAGAGCTGAGTTCGGCTTTTTAGGCGTCTTTGTCTTTACCTGGAGGCAAACGCCTCGGCGTTGTGGGCATTCTTGTAGGGCTGGAGACTTACGTCGTTTGACTTTGTCTGTACGGCCCTTCTTAACGAGTTGGTTAAATGTCGGCATGAGTGCCTTTCTCCTAAAATAGGGTTCATATTGAAGAATACTCGAGAACTATACCTTGAAAAGGATTTAATGGCAAAGGGAAGAAAATCGATATATAATTTTTAATGTTATTAAGTGAGTGGCTTGTATTGGTTTGGATGTGGAATTAATGCTTTAATTTTTGTTTATTATGATAAAAAATATTTTTTTAATATATAATTAGCTGTGGAAGGGAGCGAAGAAGGGTAAGCTTAAGACGCTAAGTTTTGCATGTCAGATCTTTCATCTCGCTTTCTTCCATTTTTTATACACCTCGATAATTAAAGGTTGGATCTATGAAACGAATCCTGGCATTTCTTTTGGTTCTCTGTTTTTGCTGGACAAATCCGGCCTGGACTGCTGCAGAGCAGATAGCTTTGACCGATATTCATCGAGTGATGCAGAAGATGTTTACCTATCATATTGAAAATAAATCCTTAAATGCCCCTTTGGTCCGTCGGTGCATAAAAATTTATATTGAGCAATTCGATCCGGAAAAGTGCTATCTTTTAAGTCAAGAGGTCGCTCCTTATTTAAATTTGAATGAATCCCAAGTCCAAGCGATTATTCAAAGACTTCAAAGTCAAGACTATAGTGATTTTTTTGCCTTGAACGAGCTGATCCAATCAGCGGTCGCTCGAGCGCAAAAAATGAGAAAAGAATCTGCAGCCGAGCTTGTTTTTGTTGATATTGACCAAGAGTCCCTTTCTACGACGGCTCCTTCTGCCTACGCCGCAAGTGAGGCTGTTTTGGCAGAAAGGCAAAAAAATCGAATGGCCCGTTTTTATGTGTTCCACAAAAACCGCACTATGCTCGACTCTTCGGAACGAAGACAAAAGGTTTATGCTCTCTTTGAAACCAAAATGCGCCGCTCTGAGAATCAGTATGTTCAAGCCGATCCGATGCTTTTGACGAAAGAGAGGAAAGAGCATTTGATCTCGCTGAGGATTTTAAAAGCCTTTGCCAAGAGCCTTGATACCCATACAGCTTTTTTTAGCCCGGAAGAGGCTTATGAAATGAGAATGAGCTTGGAAAAGCAATTTGAAGGCGTTGGCGTGATTTTGTCCGAAGGGGTTGACGGCGTCATGATCACAGAACTGATCAAAGGTAGCCCTGCTGCGGAAAGCGGCCTGATCCAAATTAACGACCTGCTCGTCGAGATCGATGGGGAGAGCATAAAACAGTCCTCTTTTGAAGAAGTGATTGAGAAACTGAAAAAGAAAGATCGGGGCGAAATTATCCTTGGTTTTAAACGGGTCGATTTTGAAGCCAATAATGAGCTCTTTTTCCAAGTTCCCTTGAAAAAGAAGCCGATCGTGATGAATGAAGAGCGGATCCAAGTAGGCTATGAGAAGTATGGAGATGGCATCATTGGTAAAATTGCCCTCTACTCCTTTTATGAAACAGCTGACGGAATGAGCAGCGAAAAGGACATCAAAGAAGCGATCCGTTCGCTCAGCGAGATTGGGCCTCTATATGGATTAGTGCTCGATCTAAGAGAAAATTCCGGAGGTTTTTTGAGCCAAGCCGTGAAAGTAGCGGGATTGTTTGTAAGCAACGGAGTCATCGTGATCTCCAAGTATGCTAAGGGCGAGGTCCATTTCCTCCGCAACATCGTAAGCCGCAGCTTTTATAACGGGCCCCTTGTCGTGCTTACCTCTAAAATGTCTGCTTCGGCCTCAGAGATCGTCGCCCAAGCCCTCCAAGACTACGGTGTGGCCGTGATTGTCGGGGACGATAGAACCTTTGGTAAAGGATCGATCCAATACCAGACCGTGACCGATGAGAGAGCTGAGTTCTTTTTCAAGGTGACAGTAGGCCGCTACTACACCGCATCTGGCAAAAGCACGCAAATTGATGGCGTGATCGCCGATATCGTTGTGCCGACCCAGTATGCAGCCTATAACATCGGCGAGAGATTTTTAGAGTTCCCTCTTCCTCCTGATCGAGTGGACGCAGCTTTCTTAGATCCTCTTACGGACCTAGATGAAAAGACGCGCCGCCTCTTTCAAAGAAAATACTTACCCTACTTGCAAAGGGTGGTTCCTTTCTGGAAGAAGATGCTGCCTACGCTCCGTAAAAACAGCGCGATGCGCCTCTCCAAAGACCCTGCTTTCCAAGCCTTCATGAGAAGGCAAGACAGGATCCGTTCCCGTCAGCAGTCGATCCCTGTGAATACGATCGATGAGCCCATTCAAATTGGACTCGAAGATATGCAGATGGGCGAAGCGGTCAATATCGTGAGAGATATGATCTGGCTGGAAGCTGAAAGCCGCCCCGCAGGAGAGTTCCAGCTACAAAAGACCGGCACCGAATAAGCCCTTCCATCAAGCTCATTTCCTTGAGGTAAGGGGATGTTTACCTAAGGAAATGAGTTTTTCCATTCCCCCAAATCCTCAAAAGCCCTGTCAGTAATAAAATTCTTGCGTGAAAATTTCTCCGTTTGGCATAATCTGCCCTTTCCTTAAGGCCAGATAGCTCAGTCGGTAGAGCAGAGGACTGAAAATCCTTGTGTCGGTGGTTCGATTCCGCCCCAGGCCACCAGATAACAGAAGTGGCTCCGCTTGTCTGGACAGCTTTACCCCAAGGGATAAAGAGACTACGGGCGGTT
>DAINNB010000061.1:1015-9017 GCA_036736085.1 Chlamydiales bacterium | reverse complement strand
GTTATATCTTCTTGAGTGAAATTTGCAGCCCTCATCGCGGTGTTCGTCCTTTGGGGGATAACTGCATGTATGCGAAGATGGGGTCTTTCTTCGGCGAGAGCTTGCGTAAAATTGATCACCGCAGCCTTGGCTGCTGAATAAATGCTGTAATTTTTTCTTCCTCTTGGGTAGGCGGAGGAAGCGATATTGATGAGATGGCCACCTTGTTCGATCTGCGCTTTTTGACAAGCGATGACGAGTCCCGTGAAGTTAATATGGACTTGTTTTTCGATTTCTTCTGTCGTAAGAGCGTCTAGAGTTTTTACCACGAGATTGCCTGCGCAGTTGATGAGACCTCTGATGGCCCCAAGTTCTTGAAAGCTTTTGCTAATCGACAAGGGCTGAGCAAGGTCAAGTCCCGTTCGGCGAGATAAGGGGATGGGCAGAGCTCCCTCTTCTTCCAAAAGACGGCAAAGAGCTGAGCCGATGCCTCCAAAGCCGCCTAGCACAGCGAATCGTTTGCCTTTGATCGATCCTATTTTGGGACCTATTGTTTGTTTTCTTAGCCTAAAAATCTGCTCTGCCAAAAAAAGATCGAGCTCTGTCGTGATTTTTAGATTGTTCTCGTCCCCTGGAACAATCCCCACTTTTTCTCCAAGCTCGAGGACTAGTCGGCAATCATCGGAAGCGTTGGCGGCCTGAGTCTCTCTATGAGCCTTGACAATGAGGGGATAGCGGAAGGATTGAGGAGTTTGCCCTCTTAAAAATTCTTCTCTTAAGGGGATAGAGGCGATGATTTCTCTTTCCGGCGCATGGACCAATGTGTCGCTCGATGGAATGCATGTATCGACTGCGCCCCATTGCATAGCGCCCTCGACATTGTCCCTCAAAATTTTTTGTGAGACAAAGGGCCTAACCGCATCGTGGATGATGACAATATCGGGAGGAGAGATAAAACCTTGCAGTCCCTTATAGGAAGATTCCTGTCTTGTTTTTCCCCCTGCGATAACGGAAGCTTTTTTGCCAGCTTCTTCTCGTACTTGATCGATCCAGTCGGGATGGCATACGAGCACAATTTCGTCGATCCATTCCGCTTGCAAAAAAGTTTCCAGCGTATGAAGGAAGATTTTTTTTCCAGCCAAATGCTGAAATTGTTTGGGGACAGAGCCTCCGAAGCGGGCTCCCTCTCCACTCATCAATAAAAGGGCTCCGATCCGATTTGCGCCGATCATAAAATGGGATATGTTAGGTTGTTTTAAATCATAATTGATTGAATAAAAAAGGTCTATGTATTACGATAATGTAATCTTTAAAGCTCTTGTTAAAATAAGTGCTTTTCTTGTGCCTGGATAGCTCAGTTGGTAGAGCAGCGCATTCGTAATGCGAAGGTCGGAGGTTCGAGTCCTCTTTCAGGCAACTGTTAAAACTTAACCCGTTTTAGGAGGTATGTCCGAGGGTGAGTCATTAGGTCTTTCAGATTTAAGTTTTTCGGCAAAACCACTGCCGTGGACCAATCCTGGACCAAATGAGCACAGCAAGCCACAGGAATCTACAGCAAGTTCCACCCCTGCAACAGCAGCTGACCCAATTTTTAACCTAAAAAATAGGGTCATCACAATGAAGCAGTTAGAAGCACTCAAAAAGCGTTTGCCCCCCGGCATAGATATTCGCATCAACTCCAAGAACGTCATCACATTCCGCGCCCGTTTCCGGCGCACGGGTCATCCAGACCTCATGAAAACATTCGCTGATGCCAAGGCAGCTAAAGGCTGGCTCAACGAGCAACAGCGCAACCTTGATCTTGGGATCTACCTTCCTAATGCCCTTGCTTCCAAAAAAACCTTTGCCGAAGCCGTTACGCGCTATTACAAAGAAGAGCTGCCTAAGAAAGGGAACGATGCCAGAAACCGCAAACAGCATCTCGACTGGTGGAATCGACATCTCGGGGCATTCTCGCTCGCTCTGATTCGTCCTTCTCTCATCAAAGCGACTATTTCGATTCTAGAAACTGAAGAGTCTGCCAAAAAGACCAAGCGCGCGCCCGGCACAGTAATTCGCTACATCGCCTCCCTCTCCCATCTCCTATCCGTCGCCTGGAAAGAATGGGAGTGGATTCCTGAGAACCCCGTCTGCAAGGTCTCTAAGCCTTCTCTCTCAAATGCAAGACAGCGTTATCTCTCCCGCGAGGAGCTGGCAAGACTTCTGGAAGAGGTTAAAAAAAGCAAGTGTCCGATTCTTTTACTGATCGTTGTCCTCGCCCTTTCTTCAGGGATGCGTTCCGGTACAATAAAGAACCTTAAATGGGAAGATGTAGATTTTGCAGAGAGCGTCATTCGACTTCGTGCAACCAAGAATGGAGAACCTCTCACCATTCCGCTGATGGGATATGCTTACAACCTTCTTGCCGACCATCAAAAAAGGAGCCGGCATCTAATTAAAGAAGCCTTAGTTTTTCCTTCTCCCAATAATCCTTTGCGACCTTATGACATTCGGAGCGCTTGGGAAGCTTCAGTTAGAAGGGCAAACATTGAAAATTATACTTTCCATGACAACAGGCATCAGACAGCTTCCACTCTTCGAAAACAAGGTAAAGACCTTTATGAGATAGGAAGTCTGCTTGGCCACAAGGACCCTCGGAGCACCGCTAGGTATACCCATATTCAAACAGAACGTAAATCAAAAATGGTCGAAGAACTCGATCAAGAACTTTTTGGAGAATATCATGACGAATCAGTTAGAAATTAATAAACAGGAACCTGACTATGAACATATTCTTTCTTTAGATGCTCTCACGGTTGAAGAGATTAGTCGCATAGCATACGGAGGTGCTCTCACGTTTGATCTTCGAGATATATTTTCTCGTCTTTTTCCTTCGAAGGCATACGCTTTGCTTAAGGGAGGTGTAAAAGGAGGGAAAATCAAGCGTACTAAATGTGATAATGGAATAATTTATGCATCGCCTTTGGAATGTTTTAAGTATTTAAAAGATAAAGGATTTAAATTGCCGACATTGCTCGATCTATTGATTATTGATACTAAGCGTTCTCCAGAAACTTACATCCCAGAAGATGTTAGAGGCGATAAAAAGACGTTGAAAGCTGTGTGTCAGACTCTTTTAGATTTATTTCCTGAATTGCCTAAAGAGGAGATAATTAAATTAAAACCAGTGCAAACGTATGCCAATGGAGTTGCGCATTCTGATGACACTTTGAAAGATATCATTACCGACATTGAGGGCAGAAGACGCTCCGGAGGAGCCCCCAACAAAAATAAGCTTGCGGCGGTTAGAGCCCAGATTCCTTCGCACTGGCGTTCATAGATAAAAAATACCCTCGAATCGTACTAAGGGGGTATTTTTCTGACGCCCTCCCTATTTATTTCATAACGCTTTTGTTTCAATTGATGACATCAATTTAGCGTAATGTACCGCTATGTTGCTTCAATTGTTTATGGAGAAATCATGTTAAAAGACCAAAAATCTAGATTGATTCCTCTTACAAAGTGGAATGAATACCATGTCTGGCCTTCACTGGGAGGGCTTAGGCATCTCTACGCTTTTAGAGAGGAGAAAAAATGTGATCAAGTCTTCTTTAAGGCCGCTGGCCGCGTTCTAGTGGATGAACAAGCGTTCTACGATTGGGCCCGAGATCATCGGCCCTCTCTTGCTGATACAAGAAAATGAACAAAAAAAATGAGACCGTCGAGAAGGTAGGTTTTTGACGGCCTTTAATCAAGAGAGAATAGATAGATATGGATGAGTTTAAATCGTTTGCTGAAGAAAATCAAGAGAACTCAAGGCTAAAATTAGAGATGGCTAGACGATTTCTAAATAAACTTTCGAATGGGGATCAGAACGCTGTTTTCACCTTTCAGTTTTTTGGAGAGGGCCCAAATAGTGAGAGCGTTTATCCTCATATAATTCATGGGACATACGAAGAGCGTCGAGATTATTTAATAAAGCAAAACACTATTGGGAGCGGAGTGTTCGTTACTGTGAATCCCACAGATGGCAAGGGATGGAAGGCTTAAAATTTCACCAAATTCCGCGCCCTTTTTGTGTATCTTGATGGAAGTCCTGTGGAACCGTTTCAATAGGCTCCTTTACCACCGCATATCGTGGTTGAGTCAAGCCCTGGGCGCTATCATGCTTACTGGATTGTACGGGATGTTCCCTTAGAGCGATTCACAGAGATTCAGGGTGTTCTCAGCGCAAGATTCAAAGGAGATCCCAAAGTGAAAGATCTTCCAAGAGTAATGAGGCTGCCGGGTTTTTTGCATCGTAAAGGGGAGCCCTTTACGACGAGGATAATTCAAGAGAGAAAAGATCCCCCATATTCCTATGAAGGATTGTCAAAAGCCTTTGAAGTCGTCTCGTCGCCGGAGCTACCAGATACGAAACCTTTATTTTCTAATCCTGTACTCGAAGAATTGATGAGTCGAGGGCTTATCATTAAGAAAGAAAAAACTCCATTTGGAACTTGGACGATTCATTGTCCCTGGAGAGCCCTTCATTCTACTCAAGATCATGGAACAAAATACTATGAACCGAACACAAATGGCTATGCTGGCCATGGCTTCAAATGCTTCCATAAACATTGCGAAGGCAAAACGGCAAAAGACCTGTTGGTATTTCTAGAATTGAACAATCTTTTGCTCGGGAAGCCTGCGCCTCTTTTTCGAGAATTGCCCCCTGTAACTCCGTTTCCGCTTGAAGCTTTGGGGGATATTCTCGGTCCTGCAGTAGAGGCCATGCAGAGAGTCATTCGGGCTCCCGATGCTGTATGTGGCCAGAGTGTGTTGGCAGCAGCAGCTTTTGCTTGCCAAGCGCATGCAGATTTGATTATCGATGGCAGACAATCTGTGATATCCGAATATTTTGTGACAATTGCCAATTCAGGGGAACGAAAAAGTGCCGCGGATAAAGCTGCTCTTAAGCCTGTTTACGAATATCAAGAGCTTTTATATGAGGGGTACCAAAAGAATTACGTTAATTATCTGAGAGATCAAAGGTTTTGGGAAGTTAAAAAAAAGAAGTGGGAGCAGGGAATAGTTCGCAGGGGTGAAGAAGTCACTAAATTTGATGATCCGCCTCCTATTCCTCCACTGTACTCAATGATACTGTTTGAGGAGCCAACCTATGAAGGGCTGGTCAAATATTTAATGACGGGGCAGCCGAGTGTCGGTCTGTTTAGCGATGAAGGAGGGAGGTTCTTAAAGAGTTACTCCATGAGTAAGGATAACAATGGCAAAACGACTGCTGGCCTATCGGGATTGTGGGATGGAAAAGTAATTACTAGAATGCGTAGCGGTGACGGTAGCACTCTTATATTTGGCAAAAGAGTATCTATGCACATCATGATTCAGGAAGTTTTTTTGGCTGATCTAATATCCGACCAGATGATAGTTGGTCAGGGGTTTTTAAGCCGGTGCCTATTCTCTTTCCCCGCATCGACCATAGGCTCTAGATTTTATGTTGAAGAGGATCTCAATCGCGACCCGTCCATGCAGCAATATTGGCTGAGAATCAAGCTGTTAATGAACCGTAAAATGCCTCTAGGGGAGGCTCCGCATCATACAGAATTAACCCCTCCTGTCTTGCGATTAAGCAAGGAAGCGAAAAAGACCTGGATCAGCTATTATAACGAGATTGAAGGGCGGTTGGGAGAAGAAAAACGACTGGCTCTGATCCGGGATCTAGGCAGTAAAGCTCCTGAACATGTAGGTCGTCTTGCAGCAACCCTATCGATGATTGAAAACCCGGATACTCGTGAAATTGAGGTAAAGTACATTGAGAGGGGGATCTTGCTCATGGAATATTATTTGAACGAAAGACTGCGCCTCCATGGATATTTATCAGTGCCTCAAGATATTTTGACGGCTTGCAAGGTCCTTGAATGGTGCTGGCGAAGGCAAGAAACTAAAGGAACAGATCTCATTCCATTGAGCGTGCTTACCCAATACGGTCCAAATGAAATTCGAGCAGCGGCAAAAGCTCGAAAAGTCTTTAAAACCTTGGAAGATCATGGTTGGGCAATCTCATGCCCCGACACTGAGGTGGATGGAAAGAAATACAAGGAAGTTTGGAAGGTGTTGGAATCAGAAGACTGATCGATTGCTAATCTTGCTAAAATCGCTAGAGGACAGGGAATTTTTTAGCAAAATTAGCAATTTTAGTAGGATGGACTAGTCCTCGCTGATGAGGAGGAGAGCTTTTGGTGCTCTTTGAATAGACGATAGACTATTAGGGAGCGTCAATTGACAGATCTCTTCGGCTAGAGGATTCTTTGCCCGAATCAATCGGAATTTCAATTGGCAGGGCATTCAGGAGGTCGGAGATGTATGTCAGAGCTTCTTCGGATCCGAATGGTGTATGTAAGACTTTGATCCCCGTCAAGTTTTCAAGTAGTGCTCGTTTAGACCAGATATCACCTTTATCAGACGTAAGAAATATAAGGCATTCCGTTTTATAAGCCGTATCGAAGTGAAGTACATCCCTACGATTTGAGCCTCCTATGATCGCCTCAATTTCACTATGAAGAGCGCTTCCAGTCATGTCTCCCCATGCCGGAGTACTTTCTTCCCACGAGACGTGCCAATCCCTACATTGGCATTCAGAAGGTACTGCAAGCAAAGGTTTTTTCTTTGGTCGATCGGGCGAGTCATATGGAATTTGATAGAAGTCACACCGCGGAGCAATGCTTTTTAACTTAGAAATGTCCGCCCCTGAATCAAGATAAATTCGAATTTTTGTCATTGACCCTCAAGGGACTCAAGTATACAGAATTTGGATATATTTATGAAGGTCTTAATTATTTATCAGGCATTAGATCTCTCGGGGAACATTTAAGCGCTCGCGCTAATGCGACGATATTCTCAAGGGCAATATTTCGTTCGCCACGCTCGACGCTTCCCACGTAGTTATGGTGCAGATCAGCAAGCTCAGCGAGTTTTTCTTGAGAGATTCCCAAATCGTAACGCTTCTTACGCACTCGTCTGCCGAACTCAACCCTGAGTTGGGTTCGTTTGCGGTTGTGGGACTCTTTCATATTTACCTTTAGTGATAAACGCTAAAGAGAAAGAGACCTCGCAACCACCCATTATGAGTGGTAATTTAATGCTCATAGTGTTATGATTCCTCCAGTAACAGGGGCTCTTAAGGATGAAAGATATTATTCTTTCGGCATTAGAGAAAGTTGATCTTCGAGATGTTTGGAGTTCAGAGTCGCAGGACTTTACACCATGGTTAGCACAAGAACAAAATCTCAATTTGCTTGCCAAAACTCTTAATTTAGACCTTGAATTTGAGGCATCTGAGCGAAATGTCGGGCCATTTCGTGCGGACATTCTGTGCAAGGAAATGAATTCGGACAATTGGGTTTTAATTGAAAATCAATTAGAAATAAGTGACCACGCCCATCTTGGACAAATTTTAACTTATGCCTCTGGACTTAATGCATGTACAGTTATTTGGATTGCTAAAAAATTTACGGAAGAGCATCGCGCAGCTCTAGATCGTTTGAACTCTATGAACGGGCCTAACGGTATTCATTTTTTTGCGATAGAAATAGAACTTTGGAAAATTGGAAATTCTTCTCCAGCGCCAAAGTTCAACGTTGTGGTTCAGCCAAACGATTGGAGTAGCCAGGTCGCAGAAGCCTCCAGAAAAATTGAACTCGAAGATTTGTCAGAAACTAAAAAACTTCAGCTTGAGTACTGGAGTTGTTTAAATGAGTATTTGAAAGATCAAAAATCAATCTGCTCTCAAAAACCGCAGCCTCGGCATTGGATTAACTTCTCTATAGGACGCTCGGGCATGAGCCTTAACGTTTCGGTTAATTCGAGAGAAGAATCTGTTGCAGTGGAATTATACTTGGGAGGATCGGAAGCAAAAGTGCATTTCCAAGATCTCCTGCGACAGAAAGAGGCTATTGAAAAAGAATTTGAGGCAAGCATTGATTGGATTGTAATCCCCTAAAAAGTGCCTTGACGATTAATAGTAACATTGAAAGATGAAGTTTTTACC
>DAINNB010000061.1:0-1005 GCA_036736085.1 Chlamydiales bacterium | reverse complement strand
AGCTTGATTGGCTTGATCTCCCCGAAAAAGTTGCCTGTCGCATTCTTCTTCGCTTGAAAGATGCAGATTTTTCCAACAGAACAGACTGGCAGAGACAGCATTTTTGGATTGCGAACTTTATTGAGATCTTCAGAAAAGCCTTTGGGTCTCGAATTAAAAGTTTGGGGTTACAAGAAGTCTCTTAACTTTCCTCGTCCGAGGAAGTGGAACTTTTCTTCATTCTTCCATTGTCAGGAATAAAAATGCAAATGCCTATACCGGGGCGTGGATTCGGACGAAGAGAAGTCTTAGGATCGTATACGATGAGGGATGCTGATACAGATGCTGTCTTTCTCTTTTCTAGTGCTTCTATGCGCTTTTTATTGGAAGCCTTCACTGCTTGCCCCCTTCTAAGGCTACAAGCCGTTTCTCAAATTCATTCAACTCTAGGGCTTTTGTGTGAATATCGACAATGCGAGCAAGAGCTTCCCCTTCAGAAGGTGAAATCTGGCCGCTTCCTACAGCATCCGTGATTCGTCCTACAGCTATTAAAACGTCAGAGCATCTCTCAATTTTGGGGAAATCGATTTCAATAAAATGATCTTTTCTTGGAGGTAGAAGTCGATCTAGGACAATTTTAGCCGCTTGCATGTTGCCAGCCTTAGCTTCATCGATCACGCTCTTGCAGATATCCTGAATTTCATCAGCGAATAGCCTTTCAGCAAGCAGGCTGGATTTATTACGCGCGCCTTTGGGTTTGCCTCTAGGATTGCCTGATTTCCCCTTTGGGAACCGGCCTTTTGCCTGTATTCGGCCTGTATTTTCAGGCATCTTGTTCCGAATTTTTTTTACATCACATTGTATAAATTTTTAATTTTATTTGAAACAGGCGATTCGTTTTAAGTTGGTTGGGAATCTTTGTTTAAGTTTTTTTTTTGCTTGATATTAAATTAATTTATTTATTTTATTTTATTGTCGTTTGTTTTATAATTTTAGTTTTGTTAGTATACCCAAGTAATCTCAAAA
>DAINNB010000060.1:0-9167 GCA_036736085.1 Chlamydiales bacterium | reverse complement strand
GGGTCTATACCTTTTTTCCAAGAAGCTTCAAGATCGTAAGCAGTCACTTTTTGCCCAACGCTCCAGCAAGCATCACGTAAATGAAAGGTATAGATAAGTTGGTCTTCAGAGATTTCGATTCGTTCAGCCAATGCCGGTTCCACGGATCCATCGGGAAGGTTCCTCATCAATCCCTCATATAGCAAGCACATAAGCGTACAAGAGGTAAAATCATTGGCCTTGCGAGGGTCTAAGGTAGATGGACTAGATTGAAACGCGACGCGTAACCCGGATGGCTTTTCCGGAGGACTGCAAGAGGCTGTAAAAAGAAGAAAATAGAAAAAAAGACGATATACCGCTCGCGACCTGAGGATTATCCATTTTTGGATAGGATGAAAAGCAGCCGAGAATCGACGGTTGCAAAGTGGGTTGTATTGAAGAATACTAGCCCACTTTCCAGAAATTGATTTTGGGCGTTTTGAACCCATCCAATGGCTGATTTTTGAGTTACGAGCGGTACACATACCCATCAATATTACGTTAACACATCAAAACAAGCAAAAAAAATCCCTTGCCACACTTATAATCAATTTTGTAATGTTAGGTTATAGAAAATATGAGTAAATTATGCACTACCTTAAAAGCCTTTTTTTTAATTTTTTGATTATTTTTCTTTCTCTACATGTTTTTGCTGGGGTTGAGCTGACCGACCCAACAAAACTGCCTCATGTAGGAAAGGACTTATATTTTGCAGCTGCCCTAGGATTTCTAAACTCTTTGATTTATCCCATGTTAAGAATGATCGATTCTCGTCTTATTGGCCTTAGGATCATTTTCATCGCAATTTTGCTGAATTTTGCTATGTATGCCCTCTTAAAAATCCTTCCTGTCGGCATATCGGTCACTTCTTTAAAAGGTTATGTCATCGTTGCTTCTGCTGTGTCTATCGGAAGTATTTTTGCGAATTATTTTGAGATGAAGATGGGTTGTAGATCAACTCGCCATGCTCCTTCTTCCGAAATAGACGAAGAGGAAGAGAAAACCCACCACGATGAGCCCAAATGAACTATTTTCGCAGCATCTTTTTTAATTTCCTTGCTGTCTTCTTAATCAACCGCGTTTCCCCTGGTTTGCAAATCGTCTACTTTGAGCAAGTTCCGAACGTCATCACCGATCTTCTCTTCTCCCTCATTGTGGGTTTTCTCAATGCTACTGTTTTTCCTTTCCTATCGATCCTAGAACTGAACCCCAACAAATTCAAACTCGCCTTTTTTACTGCCATCATCAGCTATGGAGCCTTTTTAATCGTTTCGATCGCACCTTTCGGCGTTCAAGTCACAAGCCCCCTCGGTATTCTCGTCGCTGGAACGTTTATTTGGTTCGTCGCTTTTTTTACCAACTACCTCGAATTCAAGTCGTTTAACTGCCGCTAAATCGGGGCTTCGCCCCAAACCCCACCAAAGGACTATCGTCCTTTGAACTCCTATAGCAAAATAATTAAAAGAACCTGTTTTCTTTTAACCATTGATTTACAGTCGAAACGACTGCTTCTATGGATTCAGGTAGCTTGATCGAGCTTTTCTTCGATTTGATTTTTTTGCGATACGCACTCCAGTTCTTTTCCATCATTTCAAAAGCATCTTTTCCAAATGAGGCTGGCAGCTTTTTTAGGGGAGTTTTTCTGTGATGGAAAACAAGCTCGACGGCTTTCTTTGTTAAAAAGCTGTCTAAGACATTCAGATAGACCAAAGAGTAGAGATCGTGAAAGTCTTTCATTCTAGTATTCCTTTCTCCACGGAAAACAATTGTCTCCAATTTTTCCGCAAAAATGAATTCCTTTGGATAGCAACGCAAAGAAATTTTGCTTTCAAAGAGAGGACCCTTCGATGTAGCGGTCAAATCTATTAGATGTTCAATGGGCTCGACACGATCACCAAATCCTAAATCCATGCGTATGACGGTCTTGGTAGCACCGAATAACGCCTGCAGAGTGATCTCAGCGCCTGTGTATGCGAGTTGAGAATGGTCGAGGATTTTGATTTTAATCACTTCGAAGGAAAAGCTGTCATGAGCTTGACAATCGCAAATCGATTCCAAAACAGTCCTCAAAGAGTGTTCCGTGTTCGAGAGTTTTTGAATGAAGAAATCCAGGTCTTGCGTTTCCCTTCCAAGTTGGATGTACTTAGCTAGGAGCGTTCCTCCTTTTAAGATGAATTTTTCTTTGTAGGAGGACAAACTCAAGCGTGTGAGAAATCGTTCTAGGATTAGATTTCTCCAAATTTCAGCAAAAGTCTATTCTCTTTCAATGGCTAGAGCTTTGATTTTTTCTTTGATGGATTGTTCAATTGCTGATTTCATAAAGTAAATGCTGAAATGTAAGGGTTTAAATCGACTTTGAGCTTTTTTGCATACTTTAGAAGCTTAGATATGTCGGGTTTTCTCTCTTTGTCTGCTTTCAAATAGGTTTGCAAGGCTTTTAAAGCAGTTTCTTTGTCTAGGTAGCGGAATGTATCGACGATAGTCCGTTCTCGATCGAAGATTTTAATCTTTCGGCAGCCAATTTTAATTGCAGTCTTTCCGAAAGAAATATTGCGCATTCGGATAATACGGGTATTTTCCCTAGAAGGAGAGGTGGTGGCATGAGGGACGGCAATCCAAAATTCCCGCATGATTTCATCTGTTAGGCCATAATAACATAAAGCTGAAATCAGGCAGATAACGCCATTCGAGATGCTCAAAGCCGTTATTGCCAAATCTTCCCATTCGAATTCTGAACCGAAATCAGGGTTTTTGATCTTATACATTCCACGCCGGATCTTCTCGATTTGTCCTTTTTCGCAGAAATAAGCCAGCATCCGAGAAGGGATTCCCGCGTCTCGGCCCTCCGCAGAAGAGAAAATCTCTTTCTTAGAAAGGGCTTTGAAAGCTTTTGAGTACTTCGATCTTACCATATTTTAAATGTAACAGAAAAACCCAATAAGCGCAACTGGGTTTTTCTGTTACATTTTTTGGTGTGAAATTGTCGATAATTTGTTAGGGGGCTTATTTACTAGGAGTCTAACTAATAGAATGCACAAGTCAATCAGGTTTCCAAAGGACGTCAGTCCTTTGGTGGGGTTTGGGGCAAAGCCCCATACGTCAGCGCAAATCTTAAGGGTCGAGATTTTCTGGAGCTGGGGATTTGGCGGGGTAGAGGCCGAAGCAGGCGAGGGTGAGGGTGATGAGGGAGAGGAAGTAAAAGAGCCCTGCTGAGCCGAGGTGGTCCATGAAGAAGGCGGCGCAAAGGGGGCCGGCGATGGCGCCTAGACTGTAGGAGAGGACGAAGCCTCCTGTGGCGGGGACGATTTGATCTTCTTGGATCTTTTCGCAGACGTAGGCCATGCTGAGGGGGTAAAGGGTAAAGGAGAATCCACCGAAGAACCAGATGATGAGGTTAAGAGCGATAGGGTGGATGGGGTGTTGAAGGGCGATGGAGAGGGCTAAGATGGCAGAGAGGAAGCTTGCGAGATTTAAAACGAATTTTCGATTGCCCTTGTCTGCCCATCGTCCAATGGGCCATTGGAGACTAAGGCCGCCAAAGATGACAATCGCCATAAGGGTGCCGATTTGAGAGACGGAAAGACCGATCTCTGAGGCGTAGACGGGGAGAAGGCCGTAGATGACGGCGAGAAGCATGCCGGAGATGATCCCGCCCATAAAGCCTAGGGGGGAGAGTTTAAAAAAATGATTGAGTTTCATGGCAGGGGTATCGCAGAGCTTAGGTGTCTCAATTTTTTTTGAGGTGATGGGGATGATAGAAAGGGCGCTGAGACCTGCTGTGATGAAAAAAGGAGAAAGACCTGATGGGTCGGCAATGTTGATGAGGAGCTGACCGGCAGACAAGGCGGCGTAGAACACAGCGAGATAGATAGATAAAATGGCCCCTCTTAAAGAAGGTGAGGCTAAAATTAACAGCCAGCTTTCAATCACTACAAAAATGCCGGCCATACAAATGCCTCCGATGAGGCGAAGCGCAGCCCAATACCAAGGATCGATCCAAACAGCTTGCAACAGAACGAGGGCCGCAGAGGCTCCCGCGAAAAGAACGAAAGAGCGCACGTGCCCTAAAAGAGAGATCCAGCGGCTCGCTTTTAAAGAGCCTATTAAAATTCCAATATAAAGGGCCGAGGTGACAAGACCGATCACTTCAACATCAAATCCGCTCATTTCTAAACGAATAGATACAAATGTGCTGAAAAGTCCGCTTCCGAAAATCAAGAGGGTCAAACTGAGCAAAGGAGGAATGAGGGAGCGGATCAAAAGCGCCATATGTACTCTTTCTTTTTAGAATAAATGGGAAATGATTTATTTATCTATTAAATTATGTTTTTTAGCATCTTAAGAAACTAGCTGCAATCGATTGTTTTATTTAGTTGCGCTATTAATTAAATAAGGTGATAATTAAATTAGGTTGTTGTTTGTGAGGTTTTATGAGCTATAAAATAAAAGAAATATACACAATTCAAGAAGCTTTAGATAATCTTGCCACAATTGTAGGCTTAGATTTGGAATCGCCCCCTTTGATCGGACTCGTCAAAGGAAAACGGATCGTGACAGATAAAGAAGAGTTTGGGGCAGGGGCCGTCACTTGGCTGAGCGAAGAATTCGATGTGCTGCTCGAGGTCATGGATGTTACGTACCGGACGATCCATAATCACCTAGTTGCCCTTTCAGAGCACTCTGAAATGAACTGGGATGATCAAAAAGCGATTAAAGGGATTGCCGCCATGATGTCTTTGGTGAGCGAATCGGCTGTGATTTTTGATCGCTATCTTGCTTTTCGAACAAGGCGCAAAGAGATATCCGTTACAGAAAGGCCTGAATATCAAGATCTGATGTATTACTATCAGCATCGCTTCTCTAAGCAGATGAAATCCAAGCAAGAAGAGTATGAAGCCCCCGCTGAAGCTCTTGTAGACGTAGAAGCTGTAAAAAGAGATCGGGATTACGAGCTTTTTTACTTACGGAAGGAGGATGGAGGCGTCTATTATAATACGGATATTATCCGCAATCTAAAGACGAGCATCGATTTTTCGATAGACAGCGGCGACACGTTGGAAGAAGATCCTCTCTTAAAGATCCGCGCCATGCAAGATCGGGACTTGCAGGCGAGCGCAGGGCAGATTTTATCTGGATGCCATGAGGAGATCGAAGATTTTTACAAGTTGTCAAAGAAACTGGAAAACCATCAATGGTCTTCCTCGTTGCGTATGGCTTTGATTGCTTTATTTTTAGCTGCCAACCCGAGAAATTTGATCCAAAATACGATTGGGAAAAGTTGCTTACAATACTATGAAGATTTCCATGGTTTTTTGCGTCAGACGCTCCGTACTGTTGAGTATCAAAGGGTAATTGCGTATCCGCCTGATTCTTCAGACAAGGTATCGCATGCGCTTTTACATTTGACCCACACCTTATGTTATTGGTTTTTTACAAGGCTAGGCGGAGTAAAGCAAGAAGTGATTGGACTCGTTCATCGGACTATGCGCAAAGGGGAGAAGGAAGCGGCTCTGCCCAAAGGCGAAACCATTTGGAACCAGTGTATTTACGACGACGAAAAGTTTAGAACGGAGATGGGACATTTTCCCAACGGACCTTTGTTTAAAATTTTTGACCTTGTTCGAGAGTCGAAAGATGAAGACAAACTTATTCCTTTCGATCCGATCGGCCAGCAAAATCTTCCCATGCGTCTTTTTGATATTCGCTGCCGGGCCCTTCAGGTCCGTATGATTAGATTGCCGTCGCCGACAAGCCAGGTCATGATCAATAAAGTTGACGTTCTCGAAGAGTTCAAGGGCTACTTGCGCTTTTTCTCCAAAGAATCAAAACAGAAAAAGCATCTCTTGACCAATTTTCAAGACCGCACCTCATGGAAAGAATTTGCCCGTTTCAAAGCGCTCGATCAACTTCAAACGAACGCTGAATTTAAAAAGAACTTTGATGTTGTCACTCTCCCTAAATCGACCGATTTTTATCATCAAAATTATGAATATTTCAACATGGACCAAGCAAAAGAGTTCCTCTCTTCTTTTATCGCTCAGTTCGATGCTCCAGAAGAGTGTGGGTTCTCTTTTCCCTCAGCGCTCAAACCAGAGCAGCTCTCTTCTTTCGTCAAGCAGGCGATCCCTCTCATTCATCAAGAGTTTTTCGCCTCTTCTAAAAAACTGACGCGCAAGCAAAGAGAGGATTTCATTGAGATCTTTTATCAGTTCTTCCTCCTCAAGCTCATTGATTGGTTTGAGCCCGAGGTCATGAGCTTTACTTGCAAAGATGCCCTAGACACCTCGGCCTCTGCCCAAGCTACGTTCTTTGCCTTCATCCAACTATTCAATCGCTCGTTCGATCAAAGAGAAGAAGTCGACTTTTTCCGCTGGCTCATGTACGCGCCAGCCCTCTTCGTCAGAGAAAGGCCCGTCGATGTAGAAAGGTTCAACCGCGCTCTGTCCGCCCTCGAGGCCTTCGACGCCCAAATGGGAACTAGGGCTAATGAGCTCATCAAATGCTTTGGCGGCCTCTACGCTCCTACTACTTTGAAGACGTTGGTCGTGCAACGTTAGTTTCTGAGCAGAAATTAAGGGCTTCGCCCTTAAAAACCCACCAAAGGGCTATCGCCCTTTGGGATCCCTTTTGTTTTTTTTTTTTGAAAGTAAAAATTTTCTTTTCATTCAGAAGGTTTTTGTTTACAGTTGCTGCCTTTCAAAACAAAAGAGGTTCTTATGACAGTGGAATTAGAAGGGGAATTCGATGAATGGGCAGCTTTTTCCGATTTTTTCGGTAGAGGCGGATATTTTGAAAAAATTACAACGACCTGGGAAGGAAGGGAAATCGAAGTCCAATCTTCGGGCGGGCGAGAAGATGGGATTTTCTGAGCGCAGCAAATTCAATTTGTTCTGCTCCAAAGAGCTTTGCAAAAAGAAGACGCTCTCGATGCTTTGTATGGTCGCATTGAATATCCATTGCCTTTTGATGAGTTTTTCCTAGATGAAGAGATCATGTTTGCGCCGCCATGGAGCGGAGATCCGAATCAAGACTTCATGTTTTCCTCCCCCTATTCTCTTAATCAGATCCGTCCTTGCGGACTAAGAAAATTTTGGAAGAAACATAAAAAAGCCATCATTATCACCGCTGTCGTCATTGTTCTTGTTGCGGGCACAGTGGTTGCAGTGACCCTGTTGGGCTCTTCAGCTGCCTCAGCAGTAGCCGGGGCCGGAGGAAGCGTTTTAGCAGATCTAGTCAATAACGACTCTTCTCCGAACCATCCCTCTTCGTCATCTCCCCAACATCCTCCTTTCGAGCCGCCAAAAGATTTTCGCGATAAGCCTATAGTTCCCCATACGCCGCCACCGCCTATCGATTTTTCCTCTCAAATCCCTTCATTTAAACCTTTGTCTACCGAGGTTCAATCCTATTCTCCTCCTAACTGGTTTCCGGAGTCTAAAATGCCATCTGCTCCTCCTCGAGGATCTTTCCCTAATTATTCTCCTTCATTCTCTAAAGATGTTGAAAAGAATAGTTTTTCGAATACTTCCTCATCTCTTCCCGATATGACTAAGTTTTCCGATATTAAGCCTCCGGTTCCTTTTGCTCCTTCTTCATTTTTTGAGCTCCCTCCGCCTCTTCCCATTTCTCCACAAGTTTCTGAGATTTTTTCAAACGTGTTCAATAATCCGTCTCAAACAGCACCTGAATATTCATCTCAACGTGCAGATCAAATGCACCCATTGCCTAACTCAACTCCAAGCGGCTCGAATAGATCTGCTATGGAAGAGCAGTTAAAAAGGTATCCTTCTGATCCCTATTTATCAGGTTGGCTTGGAGCTCCTTTAGAGATAGTAGGGGATAAATTCCGCATTCAAAAAACGCACTCTTTTTCTGAAAGGTTGCCTACTTTAGGAACACCGGATCCAAACTTGCTCTTTATAGCCGCCAATGGTATGAACACTTCGAAAGAGGAGGCGTTAGGACATCAGGCCTATTTAAGAAAATTGTCAGGAGATCGGTTAGCTGTAGATTTTATCTACAATCATTCTAATTCGGTGCCTATAGATATTTTGGAAATTTTTTTCTTAAATTATTTCGGCTATTCGCCTATTACGGCAGACCTTTTGCAAAGATCCTGGCAGGAATTTGCAGATTATCATAAGGATAATCCAGCCAAGAAAGTCTTGCAATCTTGTCACAGTCAAGAAGCAATTCATGTCTATAATGCTTTAGAGGCATCTTCACAAGAACTCAGAGATCGAATTATTGTAGTGGCTATTGCGCCTGCAAAAGTCATTCCAAAAGATTTGTGTTATGATTCTTTCAATTATGCCAGTAAAAATGATATCGTCCCTTATGGAGAGGGCGTATTTGCTGGTTTTTTAGATTGTCCTCATCCTGATTTTGAAGCTTCGGAATTATGGAAAATGACTCTTGAACATCGAGAACAGCTAATCTTATTAGATCCGGATAGCAAGGCGAAAGGAATCGACCATGAATTTCAAAGTCCTACTTTTGAAAAGCCTTTAATTAGACACTTGAATGATTATATTAATAAAAAAGGGGAGTATCGATGAGAGTTTTTATTTTTTTTGCCTCGTTGATTTTTTTTTCATCTTGTCAATATGTAGAAGAGCCACCGAATATAAAAGCAGCAATGGAAAAACTTGTTTTAACTAACACGATTCGATGGTTGAAGGCGGATAAAGAGCTTTATGCTTGTGGTTGGGGAGGGAGGGGAAAAGATAAAATTCAGATGTTAGCTCTAAGTTTTTTTTATCACAAACCAGTCAAAACTATAGAGCACGGGCGAGATTTATTAGTATCTGCCATTCAAAGATTTATTGGAGAAATTCACAAAGAGACACGTCTTCATAAATATTTGGAGAAAAATCCCTTTCCTCTTGAAGGAATCCAAATCCGAATTTTCATTCAGGATGTGTATGGCGCATCTTTCGCTCCGGAAGAATTATCTGTTTTAGCATTTATTGATGGAGTTTTGACTTATGAAATTGATAATCCTCAATTTAGAGGATTTTTGAAAATACACGAAGAAACCTATGAAGAAGCATTGGCTAAATGGAAGGCGGCGCATGATTAGTAATGCATCTCCGCGACAGTAATTATAAGATCTCAAGACTATGATTCATTCTAAAACTACTAAGAAT
>DAINNB010000059.1:0-9167 GCA_036736085.1 Chlamydiales bacterium | reverse complement strand
TAAGCAGAAAGGGCGGGCTGCCATGGCACGGGAGATAAAGAGAACTTGCGCGCTAAAAAATCGGGCAAAAAACCGATCTCTTCCGACTCGGAGCAAATCTGCGCAATAAGCGACCAGCTAGGG
The DNA here is from genome assembly GCA_036736085.1 of Chlamydiales bacterium. Lineage (GTDB taxonomy): Bacteria > Chlamydiota > Chlamydiia > Chlamydiales > SM23-39 > SZAS-17. Next base: position 9,044 of record DAINNB010000059.1, on the reverse strand, counting down.
ATTCGGGACTTGATAGGAAGAGGATAACCGTGAGCATCAAACCAAGCTTGCTGCAAGGCTAGCACCTCCATTTGCTCTTCGGGCAGCAAAACGGGTTTCAAAGGCGCATTTGCACGCTTGGCATAGAGCCGAAAATGCCCTTGACCTAGCTCGGCAGCCGAAACCCCTTTCCAAGGCGCATTATCGAGGACAAGAGCGACATCTGCCCGCCCTTGAAGAATAGCCGCATAAGCACGATCGGGCCTCATGTGCTGAAAATGGATAAGGTCGAGAGAAAGTAGGGCAGGCGCTGCGATTTGGGCAATCGCATGCGTCGTGACAAGTCTTAAAGGGATCTGGTCTTGGGAAACGACCAGCTCTCTGAGCTGTTTCACCCATGATTCGAGCCTTGGCAAAAGGACTTGACCTTCACGAGTAAGGCAAAAACGTTTTTTCTCATGCGTGCAAAGAGACGACCCGAAAGCAGATTCAACCCGGCGGATCGCAGTGCTTGCCGCGCTTTGGCTTAAATGGTGAAAAGCTGCGGCTTTCCCTAGATGCTCCATTCGAGAAGAGGTGATAAATAGCTCTACATCAACGACACGCAAATTTTTTAATGACTGTTCCAATTTTTGCAAAAACTGTTTATCCGAATCTTTTTTAAATAAAAAATGATTGATTAGTTCCTTCATAAAGGCAAATCGGTTTTTTCGATTTTGAAAATCGAATATATCAAGATTGCAAATAAAAAGAAAAAAGATATGCTCCAGTTTTTAAGTAAGGAGTCATACTATGAGTGCTGCGAGCGGCCTGCTTCGGTTTTTCCAATGGATCTGCCGATTTAATTTTGGAAATTTTGAAAAAGAGGAATTTAAGAAATTTTTAAGAATGGGGGTCATTTTCGCTCTCATCATTGGAGTCTACTGGACCCTTCGTCCATTAAAAGACGCGGTTTTTATTCAGTTGGTGGGCAGCTTGCAGCTCCCTTTTGCCAAAACGGCCTCTGTGATCGCTCTTTTACCCCTCGTCATGTTCTATACCAAGCTGTTAGAAAAGACGTCTCGGGAAAAAATGCTCATTATCCTCCCCACTTTTTATGGCATCTCGATCCTAGGCTTTAGCTTTTTAATGATGATCGTTCAAGGAACTCCCGAAGAAATTGCCAGCAGGTCAACTCTTGCTCTAGTTGGAACTAAAGGACTAGGTTATTTTTGGTATCTTTTTGTAGAAAGCTTTGGCTCTCTTGTCGTTGCACTCTTTTGGGCCTTTGCAGCCGACACAACTGATCCTACGCACGCCAAAAGGGGCTTTCCCCTCGTCGTAGCTATCGGTCAGGTGGGAGGTATCATCTGTCCTTATAGCATTGGAGGTCTTCCCGATCGGCTCGGCCACGCTACAGATACTCTCTCCATTGTGTGTTTAGGCCTTTTGACCCTCATGATCATTCCTCTGATCCGATATTTCCTCAGAGCCACTCCGGAGCACTTGCTTGCTTCTTTTCATGGGAAAAATGAAAAATCCGTAGAAAAGCAGCAAGAGCCTGGCTTTTTAGAAGGACTAAAACTTCTTGTACAAAACAGGTATCTTTTAGGGATTTTTGCAGCCAACTTTATCTATGAAGTCGTCGTAACGATTTTTGATTTCAATTTCAAACTCGCCGCCAGCGCCGAATATTCCGGCGTCAGCTTAAGCCGCTATTTAAGCCTTTATGGCTCGAGCGTCAATATCGTCTCTCTTTTGTGCTTGCTCCTCGGGATCAGCAATGTCACCCGTTTCCTTGGAGTTGGAACAGCTTTGGCAGCCATGCCGATCATTGTCGGCTGCGCAACACTGGGCTTTTTGAGCTTGAATAGCCTTTCTTTCCTTTTCATCTTGATGGTTGGATCGAAAGCGATCAACTACGCATTGAATGGACCGGCTTTAAAACAGCTCTACATCCCGACCACGCCCGATGTGAAATTCAAAGCGCAAGCCTGGATTGAAACATTCGGATCTCGCTCATCCAAACAAGCGGGCTCTATGTTCAACATGTCGCTCGCTCCTCTGCAATCGACATTTGGCGCCGCGGCTGGAAAATCCCACTACCTCATGCTCAGCGGCTTTCTCAGCTTCCCCCTGCTCGCGCTTTGGCTTGTCGTAGCGATTTATCTTGGCAGATCATTCAAAAGGGCGATCAAAGAAAACAAGGTCATTTGCTAAAAATCGGCAGAACATCAGATTTAGGACAGCTTCATAGAGAAGCTGTCCTCGCGATTAAACTCCAATACCTTCAAGCCGATGTTCAAGCGAATGAATAAGCCGCTGATGTTTATCTACATCCATGGCGCTAAAAATTGTAGCGAGAGTAAAAAATCCGAGAAATAACGCAGGGATGAAACCACTGAACACTCCAAGAGCTAATCCTGAAATAATGATCACAAGACTCAATAGATCGCGGCCTAAGTCAGCTACTAAATAGTCTTTTCTCACTTTCATCAGCTCTATTGCTCTAAGGACATTACCTGCCGAATACTCCCTCTCTCCTGAAGGAATCAATTTCTTGATCTTAAGGTTCAAGTTCTCTTTTTCTGCATAAGAAATAAAACATCCTAAAACAGGAATGCAAGAAGCAATTTTTGATGAGAGAGAATCCTCCGAGATAAAGTAAGGCTCCGGTAAAAAAGCGCTCGGGCCCTGAGATGTTCCTTTTAGTGACGTAGCCATGACAAACACTCCTTCATTTTTGGTTTATCAGAAATTTAAACGGACGCACTATAGCAGACTCGGGAAAAATATACATATTAAAAAAAATCATACCATTTACAACTCCATGAACCCATCCGAATATACCCTGAGAATCAATTTTTGATTCAATGGTATTTCCTCAGAATTTTAAGGGGCTGTCTTATCAAAAACGATTCTTCAGGTTATTTCGGTATAAAAATCGATGGATTTCTCAGCGTTCTATTGTGCAACTATCCAATATACTCTATACTGTCTCCAGTAAAACTTTCCGATCCAAGCTAAAAGTTTGTTAACATTTTTATTGAGAAAACATGGAATTCAAAGCTACCGCCCCTATTAAACTCCTCGATGCTCTGCAGCAAATGTACCCTGACAGCTCAAAAAGGACATTGAAAAACTGGCTCGCTGGCGGAAGATTTTCTCTTGATGGACAAAAAATAACGAAGGAAAACTCAGTTCTCGAAAAAGGGCAGGTTTTAGCGGCTGTCGACTCTTTCCGTCCGCAGACAGTTCCTGGATTAAAAATTTTATACGAAGACCGTTATCTCATTGCTATCGACAAGCCGGTGGGGCTGCTAAGCGTACCTTTAGATGAAGAGTTCGCAAAAAAGCGGCACGCGCTAGGCCTTTTACGCTGGCACTACTCCACGGACCAGATTTTTGCTGTGCACCGGATCGACCGAGAAACCTCAGGAGTTCTTCTATTTGCCCGAGGCAAGCAGACGGAAGACAGACTAAAAAAACTTTTTGAAAACCACGACCTGACAAGAGAATATTTTGCGATCGTCGAAGGGAGGCTCTCTGAGTCCAAAGGCGTTTGGGAAAGCCAGTTGATCGAACTGCCCAGTTTAGATGTCGTCGAGTCGCCTGAAGGAAAGCGGGCTGTGACCCATTTTGAGGTACTGAGAAGATCAGCCAAGTATTCCTATCTTCGTTTAACCTTGGAAACAGGACGGAAACACCAAATCCGTGTTCATTGCCAAGCAGCCGGACATCCTGTCGTTGGAGATAAACGCTACGGATCTACAGAAAGCCCGATGGGCCGCCTTTGTCTTCACGCCCATCTGCTGTCGCTAGTCCATCCTTTCACAGGAAAGTCGCTTACGTTCACCTCTCCTCTGCCCTCTATTTTCAAAGTGCTCGGCGGGATCTTGCTGATAAATTCCCAAACAGTCTATAGAGAAAAGAAACCCCTTTAACAGGAATGTCTTTTGGATTTCAGCGACTTTGTGAATAATTTCATTGCACTTCTCGTTGTGACAAACCCTCTATCGGCCTTACCTGCCGTATTAAAAATCACAAAAAACCAATCGCTTCCTGAGAAAAAGAAAACAGGGATTACAGCAGCTATTGCTGTCGGCATTATTTTGCTTATCGCAACGTGGGGCGGCTCGCCCCTTTTAAAAAGTTTTGGGATCAAATTACCGGCGTTTCAGATTGCAGGGGGACTCGTTCTACTTATGCTAGCTTTTTCAATGTTGAACGCGCAAGAAAGCACAATTAAGCAAACAGCCGAAGAGCAAAAAGAAAAAAGACCTGATTCCGGAGCAATCGTCCCTTTGGCCATTCCCATCATCGCCGGCCCTGGCGCAATCAGTACAGTCATTTTGCACACAAATCAACATCCAGGCCTATTTGAGCAAGTCCTTGTGAGCATTTCCGCCATCTTGGTCGCTTTTGTGATGGGACTTCTTTTATATTCGGCCAGCCACTTAGAAAGAATTTTCGGACAGACGGGGATCAACATTTTCAATAGGATCGGCGGTCTGTTATTAGCGGCGATCGCCATTCAATCGATCACCAACGGTCTCCTCGACTCATTCCCCAGCCTAAAAATTTAAATAAAATACCAAGGCACGGCAGGAATCGATGTTTGGGCATTAAATACCGATTCACCGCAAAAAATAATCGAACCTTCTCGAGCAGGATTTTCATCTAATTTCAACCATTGTTGGATCGTTTTTTGAAAATCGAGATGAAAGGTCTGAGATAATTTGATCTCAACCGGATACGCTTTCAAACCTGTATGAATCAGTAGATCAATCTCATTTTTTGCCTGGTCTCGCCAAAAATACAAAGGAGGCATTTCTCCTAAATTGTAGAAACGTTTAAAACACTCACCAATGATGAACGTTTCAAAAATCGAACCTAGCAAAGGATGGGATTGTAAAATTTCTACGCTTCTAATGGATAAAAGATAACAAAGAAGTCCCGTATCAACAAAAATAATTTTAGGGTTTTTCACTAATCTTTTAGAGAAATTTTCAAAATAAGGAGGTAAAATATGAATAATCCCGCTTGTCTCTAAAATCGATATCCACTCTTTAATTGTAGGTAATGAGACACCAATAGCGTTAGAAATAGAAGAATAATTAAGTTCTTGAGCAGATAGAGACGCAATCAATTTTAAAAATTTTTCAAACAACGATAAATTACGTACATTAAGTAAAGAACGGACATCCCTTTCAACGTAAGTAAGAAGATAGTTCTCCAACCATTTATAGCTATCGATTCCGCGATCATAAATCCTAGGATAAAAACCCTTCCATAGCAATTCATAAAGCTCGTGCTGAGACACCTTTTTTCTTTCGATATGGCGAACTCGAAAAATCTCTTCTACATTTTTTTCTGGCGGATAGGCAGATAACTCAAGAAAACTCAAAGGATACAATTTAAATGTAATCACACGGCCCGCCAAAGACTGAGAAATGCTTTCCATTAATAAAAATTGCGACGATCCCGTTAAAATATACTGGCCAGGGTCGGAACGATTATCAACCAACTCTTGTAAATAAGAAAAAAGTTCAGGAACTCTTTGTACTTCATCTAAGATGAGAAAGGGGCCCAATTCATTCAAAAATCTCCTCGGATCGGTCGAAGCCTGCATTCTATAATCCAAATTTTCCAATGAGATATAGGTGTGACTGGGAAACAGCTTTTTGGCTAGTGTCGTTTTCCCGCTTTGCCTTGGGCCTACAAGAGCAACGACAGGATACTGCTTAGCATATTTAAGAATAGAGTCTTCTAGATGCCTTGGAATCATATTTACAATATTAAGGTTGAATCTTAAATTTGTAAACAATTTACACAGGCTATTGATATTTAAACGTTTACAATTGAATTATTTTCGAAGCAAACAGGCCTTAAAAAAAATATTGTCATCCTGATATTTTTCTTTTATTCTGCTGAACAAGTCAAAAGAGGACATTTATGAAATGGATCATTCCTATCTTCGCTTGCTGCCTTGCTTTGCAGGCTTCTGGAAAACGGACCGAACCACCTCCGCCTCCTGCTTTTGACGCAGATCTTTTCCAAAAGGACAAACAAGTCTTTTCCGGCCATGTCGAATTTCTCTATTGGACCATCGAAGAGCCCGATCTCGATTACGCTTTAAAAATGAACACAGCTGCCTGGGGCGCTGGAAACGCGAACTACGCGCAAGGACATTTTCAGACCGCAAGCTATAACTTCGATCCCGGCATGCGCCTTGCCCTCTCCTTTTATCGAGCAGAAAGGTTCTGGGAAGTAAAATGGCAATATTTGCGGGGGACCTTTCGAGGTTCGGACCATACAAATGCCCCTGAGGGCTCGGGCGAATTTCTCACGGGCACATGGCCCCAGGTCATCGGCGGGAATCTAGTAGCGGCGAAAAGCCATCTCCATTTTAACTACAATATTTTCGACATGTTAGTAGCCCGAGTATTCAATCCCAATCCCCACTTGCGCATCCGAATGATCGGCGGCCCTACAACTGCCTGGATGAGCCAGCAATGGATCGTCCGATATCTTAATAATGCAAACGAAAACACCCGGATCAACAATCGCTGGAGTTATGCGGCAGGCGGTTTAAAATTTGGAACGACGATCGATTGGTATTGGGGAGAAGATATTTATGTGACCGCTGCAGGGTCAGCAGGTCTTCTCATGGGAAGTTATCACAATCAGGCCAAACAAACAGCGAACGCCCAGCCTGCTGGAGGCGCCGGTTATAACCCTGCTATTCCTCTAAGAAATGCAAAATTAGAGAACATCAGACCCTCATTCACCGCCCAAATGAGCTTTGGTCCTTCTTGGCAGAAAAATTACAAGAACGCCAGAACGGAATTCTTTGCGGGATACGAGATCACCATTTGGACAAACCTCCAAGAACTCTATCATTCTACAGCAGGAAATCCCAATCAAACAAAAGAGACATGGATCAATGCCGGCACGCTTGCTTTGCACGGTGTTTCCATTCGCCTCTCAGGAGATTTTTAGCAATTGCTAAAATTCTCTTAAAACAGTACGATTCTGACCCATATAATTACCTAAGGTGCATATGGTTACAAGAAAAGTGCTGTCTATTTTTTCTCACGTTCTTTTTTACGCGGCTTTGCCGACATGTTTACATGCAGGAATTGCAGATTGGTTTACTTCTTTAACACCGAAAGCACAAGAAGCCAAAAATCGTTTGGAAGGATTAGATACGCTCATCGAAAGCGCTTTAAAAGAATATGAAGTACCAGGCCTTGCCGTTGGTATTCTTGTCGACGGTCAGCTCATCTACTCCAAAGGGTTCGGCTATCGCGACGTAGCAGCTAAAAAAAATGTCACCCCAGATACTCTATTCGGCATTGGATCATGCACAAAAGCGTTTACAAGCTTCGTAGCCGGCACACTTATTGATGAAGGGCTTTTAGATTGGGATACTCAAGTATTGGATGTCCTTCCCAGTTTCCGCCTTTATGATGAATACGCCACAAACCACATGACGCTCAGAGATCTTCTAACGCACCAATCTGGCATGCCGCGCCACGATTATATGTGGTATAATTCCAAACTCACAAGAACAGAGCTCATGCAGCGACTTCGCTATCTCGAGCCTGCAAGCCAGCTGAGAGAGCGCTACCACTATAACAATCTCATGTACATGACAGCCGGCTATCTCATGGAGGGACTGACTAACAAAACTTGGGAAGAGCTCGTCAGAGAAAGGATCTTCACTCCCCTTAAAATGAAAAAGTCCAATTTCACCATCGAAGATATGCAAAACTCATCGGACTTTGCTTATCCTTACCTGCAAAAAAACAACCAGCTCGTCCGCATCGCTTTCCGCGACATCTCAGTCATCGGTCCCGCGGGATCGATCAACTCAAACATCACAGACATGGCCCGCTGGGTAGAAATGCAGCTTGCCCAGGGCGTTTACGACAAAACGCCTCTCATCAACCAATCCACCCTGCAAGAAATGCATTCTCCTCAAGTCGTCGTCAGCGGAACTCCAGAACACAAAGAGGCTGTTCTCAGCACCTACGGAATCGGCTGGGGCGTCTTATCCTATCGAGGCCACTACCACGTCAGTCACGATGGCGGAGCGGAAGGCTTTACCTCGGTTGTCACCTTGCTGCCTAACGAAGGGATCGGCCTCATCATTCTAACTAACAAAAATCTCACCACCCTCCCCCGTTTCCTCTCAGCAGAAATCATCGACCGTCTACTCGGCCTTCCTCATCTCAACTGGTACCAAGAAGGTTTGGACAACTACCTCAAAACCAAAGCATCTCAGCAGCAGCTCCAGCAAGAAGAAGATCTTACACGAAAAAAAGAGACCCTCCCTTCCCACGATCTCAAAGACTATGTAGGACAATTTGAACATCCAGGCTACGGAACTGTCGACGTCGCCCTCAAAGATGGAAAGCTAGCCCTCACGTTCAATCATATCACCAGCACATTAAACCACTGGCACTACGATATGTTCGTCGTCTCCGAAGAATCCGAAGACCTCCTCTTTTCCCGCATCGGAACGAAAATCACTTTCCGCATGAACTTTCATGGAGAAATCGAAGACCTCGTCATCCCATTTGAACCTGGAACTGCCGATATCGTCTTCAAGAAAAAACCAAGCAATGAATTCGAATCTCTCTCCTATCTTCAAAAGTTCACAGGCCTCTATCAAATCTACGGGGTCACCATCGAAATCGCTGTCAAAGATCAGCACCTCGTCGCCCTCATCCCAGGCCAGCCTGTCTTCGAACTCCTCCCCAACGCTGAAAATACCTTCATCGTCAAAGGAAAAACAGGCTACACTGTCCGCTTCGTCCTCGATAATAACATCATCCAAGAAGTCCTCCTCATCCAACCCTACGGAGCCTTCTCAGCCAAACCCAAACGATAATCTTTCTTCCCATGGGGGGGGGTGGACACCCCACCCCAAAAAAAGTAGTGGGCGAAAAAATAAACAAAAAATTTAAATTTCTTGGGGTCTCTGAACAAGAATACAAAACTGTAGCTGAGGAAAGTGATAAACTTTTCAAAAATTTATCAAATAACCGGTGCACCGGCAGGCGCTGTAACTCTGTTTT
>DAINNB010000058.1:0-9269 GCA_036736085.1 Chlamydiales bacterium | reverse complement strand
AAAACAACAGGATCAAGAAATCTCACGAATGACGATGTCGTAAATTTAATAAACATATAAGAAAATTGTGGTCACACTCCAGGACTATCGGAGAAGTTAGCCAAATTAAGCCCGCAATTAGTTGAAAATGCATATCACTACCAAGCCCTAGCCAAGAAACGAGACGGCATCAAACGTTTTAAAATAATGATTAACGAACGATGCTCCGAACAAGAGTGGCAAGATTTCTTTAAAGAACAAGATTGGATACTTGGTGGTATTCATGATATTCACTATCTTTCCGAGCTGTCAGATCAGCCAATTTTTTCCGGTGCAAATTTCCAAGGCCAAGGGGAAAAGCGAGGTGATTTTCTTGCATGCACCAACGGTAATGCGCGTTTTACCTCTATAGTGGAGATCAAAAAAGCCACTACTCCCCTGTTACAATCACAAGCTTATAGACAAGACGTTTACACCCCCAGCAGCGAACTAAACGGTGGTCTTGCACAGCTGCGAGCATATTTAAGAAAATGGCAAATTGAGGGGTCTCGAACTGATGAAAACAAAGACATTTTAGAAAATGCTGGCATTTACACTATTCAACCCATGGGCATCTTAATTATCGGCAATCTAAACGAGGTCAAACAGGATCGTAAAAAACGAGAAGCGTTTGAAGTTTTTAGATACAATCAAAAAGACGTCCATATTGTCACTTTCGATGAAGTTTTTGCACGAGCCGAGCAATTGCTAGACTTATGATGTTCTAGCCTTAGTCAGCAAATCTTTTCCATACTACAAATCCTTCCATATCGTAAGCTCCGACTACAATGAAACTTGTTTTTAATGCAATGCTATGTAATTCCTCAGAAGTCATATTTGACCCTAATCTAGATCCCGTTTCGGAAATAATATTCATATAATACCATTGAGCATCAGCATAATGAACAATCTTTTTTGCATTTTCTTGAGTAAATTCATTTTCTTGAATGTATAAATAGACTTCTTCGTGAAAATATAGAACGCGTTTCTCTATCTCAGGTATAATTGGGTCTGACTTATGATGAACCATATCCTCAAAAAAACAACATTGCCCTGGACGTAACGTATTCTTTAAATACGAAACCAATTGATCAACCGAATTCGATTTTTTTCTTCCAGGGTATATTTCCCCTTGAAATAAGACATTCTCCAATGGATTTATCGCTAATATGCCTCCAGCTCGAAATTTATGAATTTTGGTTCTTTCTGCTGATGGATCAAGCAAAGCAAAGAAATCCCCTTCCTTAAAATTGAGACTCTTCAATAATTCTTGAGCTAAAGTATGCCCATCTTGAAGTTGATCTCTAACATAGGAAAATGCTTGTTCAAATCTCAAAGGGAATATTTTTATTTCTACGTTCATCTAAGGACCTTTCTCTAAATATTGAGGTGAAACAAACCCTCTGTTAAAAATTAAATATTTTTTAAAATCTCATGTCCTTCAGAATCACACCAATAAATATAACTCTCTGAATCGTATGCTTGAATCATAATAAATAAGGCATTTTTGCATATCATCTTAAAAACAGAAACATCCATCTCTTTATCAATATTTAAATCGTTCTTAAAAACAACGCACAAAGAATGCCAAATTGTACTAGAATAATTAAGACACTTCAAAACAAGCTCTTCATTCGCGCCAAAATGGATTTGGTAATAAATCTCATTTTGAAAATGAACTCCATGAAGCTGATACAAATCATTATCGGAAACAAAATTAACATTTGAATTAAAATCATCAAAAATGCAACTTAAACATGGGTTTGAATTAATTAAATTTGACAACTTAAAACCAACTTCTTTTCTCAAACTTGCCGTTTTACCACCTACATGAAAATCATGGATTTTATTAGAAGATACGTTATCAGGTAAAAATGCATGAAAAGTACCTTTCTTCACTTCCAATAACCTAATTACTTCATTGGACAATTCATTTAGCTGAAATAAGTTCTCTTTAAAAAAGGAAAAAGCTATCGCTGAATCTAGGAGATATTCCTTAATCATTTTGGACTCCATGTTCCATTTGGAAATATTCGAATACCTTCAGGAAAATCAGAACTTTCATAATCCCAATGAGGGCCAATCGGAGGAGGATGATCAAGATCTGGATACAAAATTTCCTGAGATCCTCGTTGTCCTTTGACCCAAGATCCCTTACCTGTACCTGGCTTGCCTTTACCTTTCCACTCAAACCCTGAATCGGGACTCACAGTAGGATCTGATCCTAAATCAGCCCAATCATAGGGTGGTGACTTAGGCTGTTTCCAAGAAATATTAGTCGCTTTTATATCTTGCGCATTGATAGTCGTTGTGGCAAGACCAAGCCCCATTAAAGCCAATCCAGCATTTGTCGTCACTCCCAGACCGAACGTAAATCCACCAAGGGTAATAACCTCACAGGTAAGACCTCCTAATAGAATAGTTCCTCCTAAAACAATCTCCCCTAGACCAAGAAGATATCCTCCCACGCTTTCACCGTAAGGATCTCGAAATCGATACGGGTTATTAAATACATACTGATAAAGGTTTGAATGATCTTTTGGCCCTATCGGATCCGGAGTGAGCCAGCGTCTTAAAGAAGGATCGTAATAGCGTTTACCAAAATATAAGAGTCCCGTATTGGAGTCGTATCTTTTTCCACAATATGCATAAGGAATTTCATCGGACAGGTCCGATCCAAAAACATCACAATCATTTTGTTTAAAGAGATCTCCGGTCTTCCAATCGACAATAAAACGAACAATACCCTGGACATCTGCAATCGCAGCGTAGGGTTGTTGTTTTATCTCAATGGCGACAGGGACTGTTAATCCTGGAATTTTAAGCTCCCTAAATTCTTCATTTTCAAAAGCACCAATTTCTTCATCTCCAATGTAAAGAAAAGAAGTCGCACCTTTTTGGATTCTTCGTCCTAAAGCATCATATGTAGATTTCCCTCCTGCCGATTCAACAAGTTGATCAAACTCATCGTAAACAAAGCCAGGTCTACTTAGATTGCCATTCAAATCATAAGCTAGTCCTTCAACTTGATTTAAAGGATCAATCGCTAAAGACTTACCATTGAGTTCAGATAAATTGTAATGGACATCGTATCGAGCAGTAAATCGACCCGATTCTGAAGTCATCTGAGATAAAGAATCATAAGTATAAGTTATCTCATTCTTTCGAATCAGATTCCCTGCGGGGTCATACTCAACTATTTCTATGTCATATGGAGTTCTTTGGCTTGATTTTCTCCCAAGCTCATCATACTGCCAAATTGTTTCAAAAGAGCCAGAACCTCGACAAGGGTTACCTTTTTGATCATAATTTTCATAGGTATAGACATAATGCTCTAGGCCATCGCTTGAAGTCCTGGTTATTTTCTTTAGAAAAGGTCCTTCATAGCTATATTCAATTCGAGTCTGATCCGGCAATCTTCTTGACGTAGGGCGATTCCAATCATCGTAATCACTTTCGATCCAAAGCCCATTCGTCCATTCTTCTCGTTTGATATTTCCAAATGCATCAAGTATTCTAGAAAACCCAGTTCCTCCAATGAGACGATCTAACTCATCATATCGAAACTCTCTTAGACCTATTTTTTTAGGACGCATTTGTTCATCGTAGCTATAAGAGATCACACTGCCATCGGGCTTTTGTTTTGTTAAAAGCCTATTTCCTGGAGTGTAGCTCCAAGTTGTAGTCCTTAAATCTGCTTCTTTGATCCATTCCGTGTTGCCATTTGGGTCAAATCCAAAAGTCAAATGATCTTGTTTTTTTAAACGAGAAAGCTTGTCATATTCAAATTCTTCAACTATCTGACCTTCGACTTCTTTTCTTAAAAGTTGCCCATTTGGATGGTATGTTTCGACTATTTCTATAGCAGCAGGATCTAGAGTCTTCTTCAAGAGGACTTGCGGTCCTTTTTCATAAAGAACAACCGTTCTCCCTCCTTTTGAATCAATTTTCTCTCTAAGACGATTATGGACATCAAATGTAAAGGTAGTAAGGCCTCCTTGTTCTAACGTAGCAACGTTCCCACCTCTGTCATAAGTCCAATTCGTTTCTAACTTACCATCAACTAACTCTTTCTGTAGTCTCCCTGAAAAGCCATTGATATACTCAATACGACGTCCATTTTTTTCTTCCCAGGCTAAAAATCCTAAACTGTCATAACCATAACGAGTGACTCGTCCCTCTCGACTTTCTTTGATTTTTCTATTAAAAAAGTCGTATTCATATTGAGTGATATACCCTGCTGGATCGATAGTCTCATAGAGGTTATAACCGTCATAGTGAAAAACTGTGGTATATTGACCTATGGTTTTTTCTTTCATTCGACCTAAAGCATCATACACATAGGTAGTCACCAGTCCATCTGCATCCATGTGAGATTTTAGGAGGCCATTTGGAAAGTAATCGAACCGTTCCTCACTCCCTTTAGGATGGATAATTTTGACAGCACTGCCATAGCTATTATAGGTTTTGATCGTTTTGTATTTATAAGGATCAACCCTTTCTTTCTCTCTGCCGAAAGCATCATAGACTATTTCGGTCACAGAAGCTGGTTCTTCAATTCGATCGGGCTTTCCATGAACAGGATCGTAATGATAATTCGTAATATAGCCCAGATAGTCTGTCTTTTGGATCATTTCATCAGAAGCGTTGTATTCAAAGAAAGTCTCGCGATCGCCTTCTTGCAAAAGTTTAACACGTCCTTTATCATCGAATGTTCGGCGAATGACCAGTCCATTCGAAAACGGTTCTTCATAAAAGCAACGCCCTCTTATGTCATACTTATAAAAAGCTCTTTCCTCCAAAGAATTTGTCTCGCTTAGCAATTCTCCCTTTTCATTATAAGTTCGATAAATAGTGAATTTTAGTTTGCCGTCGGAGCCATAATGCTGTTCTTCATTGGTATTACCCCAAAGGTCATATGCATAACGGATTTTAGAGTCGAGCTGCCCATTCCAATCGTTCCTTTCCTCCCATTCTACTCGGTGTAAATGTGGACCTTCCTGATAAAGGATATAAATCGTTTTTGTTTTCCCCTCTTCTTCTTTTTGAATGAGATTATTAGCATCATCGTAGGAATAGATCGTTTTTCTGAGTTGTTTGCCCGATTCCAAAGTTGTCTTTGACCTAACCAGTCTAGTATCTCCCAAATAGGTAAATATGTAGCTAAGACCATCGTCATAATCTTCTGAAACCAGCCGATTTTTATCGAATTTACGTCTTATGCAAAAAACACCAAAATCGCCTTCAGTACTCTCTAATGTGGCATTTCCTGCAAGATCACATTCAAATCGTTTGGCCAGAAGAAGATTCCCATTTCCATCTAAAGTTTCGATACTTTTAATGTGCTGCTTAGAATCATAAACAAATGCTTTCCTATTGATAAGGCTTCCTTCAAACCAATTTTCTATTCCTTCCAACAAGAGAAGTTTATTAAAACGATAGATCGTCCGAACTCCATCAGGATGTGTAACAGTCGTTGAGCCTGCCCTTTGGCCAGCTATGGCTGGGTCATAAGAAAATAAAAAAGAACCTGATGGATTTGAAAAAGTTTTGATGCGTGCCGGTATATTCTTATTCAGAAAATAAGTACATGAAATGGGATAGCTTTTTGCATCATAAAAATCGAGAAGAGTTCTTTCGTTGTAACCGACCGTGTGGAGATAAGCTGGATTCGCTCCTCTGGTCATAACAGGGAATTGAAATTTCGCTTCTAAGCCCTCATCTTTCCCCCTAATCTCTCGTCTTTCATAGCAAAGATCTACTTTATTTCCATCTGAACCTATATATTGATTATTTCCTGTCTTGGTGATAGAAGCATAATCCAATTTACCAGTTGGATCAGAAGATACGATTTTAAAAAGCCCTTGATGATTATACTCGTATCGAATGATTTTCCCATTTGAGAGGACTTCCCTTTCAAGACGATATCTCCATGGATTGCATTTCAAATATTGCCGCTGAATACCATCTGGCCAAGTAACTTTGACTAAATCTCCTTCAATTACAAGCTCAATATTTCGAATATCAACAGAACTATTAGGAATTTCTCCTCTAAGATTACTGCATCCATAAGGAGCTGTTTTCAAAATACCTTTGTTTCTCTGGATCTGAAATTCTAAAACAAATCCTTGCGGATCTGGGACCTGAAAATATTTGGAGTTGCCGTTATATCCAACCCAAAGATGCGGATGAACAACCCATCCTTTCGTCTCAAGCTGATAGAGTTGCTTCCCTAAAATCAGACGATCTATCTTATTTTTATCATCATAACGACCTAAAATACGAGGCGGGACATAAGTTCTTTTTAAACTTAAGTCTTGTGCACCTCTTACCGTCAAATCGACTTCAGAAATAGAAATCTGACCTGAGGTTACTGAGACAAATCCATCTACAATTAAATCAGTAGTTAAGGAAAGAATCTCTTCAGCGCTCGAAGGAGTTACGTCATCAAACGATCCCGCAAAAAGCCTAAAGCTAAAAACAAAAAAAAGAAACCTGCGCAAAAAAACCTCAAAAATAATTTTGTCATTATAAAGCATCAATATTTTTCTGTAAAACCAATGGCGTTAAAGAAATAAGTTTACAGATTTCTCAGGATGCCGACCACAAAAAGCGGCGCTTAGGCGAGCAAATAACATATTAGAAAATAGAAGAAAGTTCGAATCTTGAAAAATTTAAACCGGTTACTCGGCGCCGATAAATGGGAAAGCTTAGTTTATTTCGATAAGCGACGCCTGATAAGACGAAAATCCTACGAAATAAACACTTCTTCCACATCTGTTCTATCACGGTCGATCCAATTGTTGAAGATCTCAAAAGTTTCAGGCTCCTCTCTCCCCGTTCTGCAAAATACCATTTGTCTAGAGATAATGATTATAGAATCGGGAATTTCTAAAAATCGAACATCGCCAACATAAATAGCATCCGCCTCCAAAAATAAAGATCTTGGAACGTAAAGACGAAGAGGTTTTAGAGATGAAAAAGGAAGACCAGTACCCATAGCAATTCTGTTGACGGCCACTATAGAAATCTCCGGCGAGGCCAAACACGAACCTCGCGAAAGATACATCGATTCTTCCGTCTCTAAGGAGATCTCTTTACTAGAACCTGTAAATCCTTTGTGAGTCATGTCCCAACTTGAAGACCGAGAGTAAATAAAGTTCGAATAGCGCAGTTCTTGCGTAAACTCATATTCCTTTCTTAGGGCTTGAATGGAATCAAAATGTGTTAAAGCCGCCATATCATTCACCCCCTAATGAAGATTGAATTTCTATTTCCGTACGATCATTTTTCAACCAGCTTTTCATCATTTCAGTTGACTCAGGTTCATCTCCTGCGTGTTGGTAAAATGTAATTTTCTCGCAAATAATGGATCCGATCGCAGGATCAACTAAAAAATGAACATCGCCCACAAATACTTGCCTTGCTTTGCATAAAAAACGCCACGGCGCATATAACTCCATGGGAAAAGAGCTGCCAGCCACGCCTAAGCTGACGGCGTGTTTTGCATATAAACTCACAACAGGGCCTGCTAGGCAGGAACCACACTCATGATCAATAGAGTCCGCGCTATCAAGAACGATCTTTCTTGTAGCCCCCATGAACCCGTTGTTTTGAATCGTATTTGCTGAATAGAGATAAAGCCTCTCTTGGAAATGAATAGCTGCTTCTAGCGAGCTATACTGATCTCTCAATGCTCTGATCGCCATATTCCTCCGCTCTTCTATATAAAAAAAAGACTAGAGAAAAATAAATTTATTTTAAAGACAAACGTGAGATAGCAAGAAAAATAAGGGGTGTTTTCCGTTGCAAATACGGGAGTTAAAGAAAACCTCTCTCTGCGGAACTGATAAGACGCCCCATTTTGAACAAGCCTTTTGAA
The DNA here is from genome assembly GCA_036736085.1 of Chlamydiales bacterium. Lineage (GTDB taxonomy): Bacteria > Chlamydiota > Chlamydiia > Chlamydiales > SM23-39 > SZAS-17. The sequence continues at coordinate 1,369 of DAINNB010000058.1, read as the reverse complement.
ATACTTCCATCGTGGTAAACGAGCCTGCCAGGGCCATGAAAGCACCCTTTTTTAAAAAATCCAAGGTAATACATTTTTTTAGACGGGTAAATCAACTTGCCGTAGCCATGAGGATGATCTTCGCTGAATTGCCCTACATAAAAAGTTCCATTAGGGTAATTGAGCCTTCCGGAGCCAGAGGCTTGCCCTTTATTAAACATACCTTCGTAGAAGCTGCCATCTGAAAACCGCACCGTTCCATGTCCCTGCTGCATCCCATGATCAAACTTCCCTTCATAAACATCTCCGTTGGGAGAGACAAACTTGCCCAAGCCATGAGGGACTCCTTGCTCAAAGCTTCCTTTGTAGAACGAACCATCGATATAATGCACCTGACCATAAATGCAGAGTTTATTTTGATCAAAATAACCTTCATAGAGGTTCCCTTGAGGACAAATGACCTTGGTTTTTCTTAAAAAGAAAAGAGAGGAAATTTCTTCTGTTTTTTCCGATGAGGAGAGAAAGTCTATCCGCTTTCTTTTTTTGCCTGGAGAAACCGATGCATCGGAAACTGTTTGCAATTTTTTTAGCGGTTTTTCAGACAGTGAGGCTAATTGATGCAAAGCCGTGAAATAGGTGGGATTTTCTTCGTTTACACGATCAGCTTCTCCGGAAGAATGAAAAGAGAACTCTTCTTCCCCAGCGCGCACTAAAGCATGAAAACGGCTTGACGGATAAACATTCATATCAAAAAAAAGATCAAGAAACGCCTAATTTGCTCGCATCGATCGACAAAACAAACGATCTTTTATAGCCAAAACGGTCGAGAAATAAATCGGCAAGGTCTTTTTCAGCCTGCTCTAAAAGCTGCTCTGTTTTTTCCGGGTCATCGCTCTGTTTAACGGCGACTTTCATCTCAAAATGGGATTGGCCTACGATGTCCAGATCAATGAGAGACAGTTTGGGCAGCCGTTTTTTAAAAAACACCTCGACAGTCTCTCGAATGACCTTTTCTTTCATTTCTACGAGGTGGCGTCCCATGACAAATCGGACGAACTTCCCCCGGTTTAAGCCGTAAAGCCCAAGGAGGAGAAGAAAAGAGACTCCGAAAAGGGCTACGCCAATTTGGGTGCACATCTCCGTATGAAATAAAATCATATCAGACAAATAGGTCCGAAAATCAGGTAAATAGGACAGGCTGACAAAAAAAAAGCCCGCCCCAAAAAAGACAAAGACAAAAAGTAGATGCAAAGAAGAGATCAGAGCTTGTCTTGCTGTCATTTAAAATACCTCTTCCATTTCTGTATTTGCATCGCTTTCCTCTTTTTTCTGAGAATCGACTGAAGGGATGATCATTTTTTTAAAAATCACGTGCACCGTTGCGACATGA
>DAINNB010000057.1:0-9499 GCA_036736085.1 Chlamydiales bacterium | reverse complement strand
CATTTCAAAAAGAGCTGATTTTAAAAAGGCTTTGTCATTATGCCTATTTAAATGTGGGGCTGACCCTCATGTTTAATGGAGAGAAAATCTATTCGGAACATGGCCTACTCGATCTTTTGAACGAAGAGGTGAAAGAAGACCGTTTATATGAGCCTTTGCACTATCGAGGCAAGCATCTAGAATTTGCTTTTCTCAACTCTTCGGTCTATGAAGAGACCTATTTTTCCTTTGTCAACGGACAATATACGCAAGATGGGGGAACTCACCTTTCCGCTTTTCGAGAGGGGATTTTGAAAGGGGTGAACGAGTATGCAAAGAAGAATTTCCAAGGGATCGATTTAAGAGAAGGGATCGTGGGGACGATTTTGGTGAAAGTCAAAGATCCTATGTTTGAATCCCAGACGAAAAACAAGCTGTCGAACAACGAAATCCGAGCTCCGATCGTTCAAGAGGTGAAAGAGGCAGTGCAAAATCTTCTCTATCAGCATGAAGAAGTGGGAAAGAAGATCGTCGAGAGGATTTTATTTAATGAAAAACTGAGAAAAGAGCTGGCGGCCGTTAAAAAAGAGGCGAAAGAGAAGCAAAAGAAAATTTCTTTCAAAATCCCTAAACTCCGCGACTGCAAGTTTCATTTTGGCGATGGGAGCAAAGAGGGAGAGAGCTCCATGATCTTTCTGACAGAAGGAGATTCTGCTTCGGCTTCGATCGTTGTGACTCGAGATCCCTTGACCCAAGCGGTCTTTTCTCTTCGAGGAAAGCCCTTGAACGTTCATGGAATGCGAATCGAGCTTTTGTATAAGAACGAAGAGATGTACAACTTGATGTCAGCGTTAAATATTGAAGAGGATCTCTCGCAGCTTCGTTATCAAAAAATCATCCTGGCGACTGATGCCGACGTAGACGGCATGCACATTCGGAATCTTCTCATCACGTTTTTTCTGACCTATTTTGAAGGGCTTGTTGTGCAAGGCCATTTGCATATCCTGGAAACGCCCTTATTTAAAGTGAGAAATAAAGAAAAAACGATTTATTGTTATTCTGAGGAAGAGAAGGTGAAAGCTGAAAAGGAATTGCAAAAAGGGGTAGAAATTACCCGTTTTAAAGGACTTGGCGAAATTTCACCGAACGAGTTCAAGCAATTTATTGCCCAAGATATTCGCTTAAAACCAGTGATCATTCAAAATTTAAGCGATGTGAAGCCGACATTGGAATTCTATATGGGGAAAAACACGCCGACCCGAAAGGCGTTTATCATGCAACATATTGTGAGCGATAATGGATGATTTAAAACAGCAGATGAAAGACCATTTTATCCAATATGCCTCTTATGTCATTTTGGATCGGGCCCTTCCAAACATCGTCGATGGCCTAAAACCTGTGCAAAGGCGCATCTTGGAGATTTTATGGAAGCAAAATGACGATAAGCTTCATAAAGTAGCCAATGTCGTAGGGCAAACTATGCAGCTTCATCCCCATGGAGATATGCCCATTTATGAGGCTCTCGTCAATTTGGCTAATAAAGGCTATTTGCTTGATCGGCAGGGGAACTTTGGTAATTTATTTACGGGCGATCCATCAGCGGCAGCGAGATATATCGAAACGCGCCTTTCTCCTTTAGCAAAAGAAACCTTATTTAATCCCGAAATTACAGAAAAGATCCCTTCTTATGATGGAAGAAATTTAGAGCCCGTCACCCTGCCTGCTAAAATCCCTCTTCTTTTGATGCAAGGTGCCGAAGGGATTGCCGTCGGTATGTCGACCCATATTTTGCCTCACAATTTCATTGAGCTCTTGGAAGCGGAGATTGCTTATTTAGAAAATAAGCCGTTCAAACTTTTCCCAGACTTTCCCACCGGCGGGATCATGGACAAAAGTCTCTATGATAAAGGCCTCGGCAAAGTTAAGTTGCGCACGAAAATTGAGATAAAAGATCCTAAAACGCTGGTTATCAAAGAGATATGTTACGGCACGACAACGGAGAGCCTTATTCGTTCGATTGACGAGGCAGCGAAAAAAGGAAAAATTAAGATCGAGGCCATTTCCGACTACACAGCTACCGATGTCGAAATCGAGATCAAGCTGCCGCGTGGACAATATGCAGAGGATGTATTAGACGCCCTTTATGCTTTCACTGAATGCGAAGTGTCTTTAAATTCCCAAATCGTTGTGATTAAAGATGGTTTCCCTTGGGAAGGGGACGTCCATGAGATTTTAGCTTACAATGCGACAAAGCTCGTTGAATTTTTAACTCGCGAGTTAGAGATTGAGAGAGATCGTCTTTTGGCCAAGATTTTTTATAAGACGCTCGAGAGAATTTTCATTGAAAGCCGCCTTTATAAGCAAATCGAGACGATTAAAACGCTGGAAGCGATTTATGAAACGCTCCAAGATGCTTTCTTTCCTTTCAGAAAGCAGCTAGCCCGTGAACCGACTCAAGACGATTTAGAAAAACTTTTGCAAATTCCCATTCGCCGCATCTCCCGCTTCGATATCGATAAAAACAAAGAGGAAATTGCGAATTTAGAAAAAGCTCACCGCGATGTAGAAAAGCATCTCAAAAATGTAAAAAAATATACGATCGATTATCTTAAAAAGCTTATTGCAAAGTATGAACCTGATTTCCCTCGCAAAACGCGTTTTAAGTCAATCGAAGAGATCGATCGAAGAGCCATTGAGACCAAAGAATTAAAAATCGGGTACGATCTGGAGACAGGTTTCGTCGGAACAAAAGTTTCTGGCGCATCCCACATTTCTTGCACAAATTTCGATAAACTCTTCGTGCTCAGCAAAAACGGAACGTATAAGGTCATCCATATTCCGGAAAAGCAATACATAGAACAGCTCATTTGCATCGGCGCCGTAGATAAAAAAACCCCCGTCACCGTCGTCTATCGAAAAAAAGACACCGGTCATATCTGGGCTAAACGCTTTATCATCGATCAGTTCATCCTAGATAAAATCTACCACTATCTCGATGAAGATGCTCAGTTAGAGCACCTCTCTCTCTCTCCTCACATTACCCTTGAAGTTCAAGCTCCTGCCCAAGGCCGTAAAAAGGCAGAAAAACTTTCGTTTTCTCTTGATGATGTCCCTATTAAGGGAGCTCAAACTCGAGGTGTTCGCTTGATCAACCAAAAAGTCAAAAAACTTACATTCCGATAAGTTTGCGGGACTTCGTCCCGCGCCCTACCAAAGGACTTCGTCCTTTGGAATCCTATTTGTTTTTGTAATTGAATTTAATTTTTATTATTTGTATTTGTTTGTGTTGTTGTAATAATAGATTTTTATGGAAAAACCGTTTGTTAGTTGTCATTTTATTGGGCAGTTGGGGAATCAGTTGTTTATTGCTGCGGCTACGCTGGCTTATGCTTGGGATTATGGTGCGAGAGCTATTTTCCCTGGGCTTCATGAGGAGAGGTATCGACTTTCTTATCATAGGGATAGATTGTTTTTTCGGTTGGATACTTCAGCGCCAACAAGACCTTTCGGGAAGGAATATTGGCAGAAATATTGGTTTAGCCCAGATCGGATTCCTTACTGCGAAGAAGATTTGTTTTTGTATGGGTATTTTCAGTCTTGGAAACATTTTCATCATCATCGAGAAAAACTTCTTTCTATTTTTGCACCCCATCCGCAAATGCTGGAGGATTTATATCGACGGTATGGCGATTTGATCAAACATCCTTGTACGGTTGCGGTCCATGTTCGGACAAATAGCCAAAAAACTCATCCATTTACGCCGTTTTTGGGGTTGAGCTATCTTCGCGATAGTATGGAGCAATTCCCTGGGAATGCGAAATTTGTCGTCTTTTCCGATCGGATCAATTGGTGCAAACACCATGTCCCTAGTTTAGGCAAAGATTGTGTATTTATCGAAGGAACCTGTCCGGTTGAAGATCTGATCTTGATGTCGATGATGAAGCATACCATCATGGCCAACTCCACGTTTTCTTGGTGGGGCGCTTATTTAAATCAAAACCCTGGCCAAAAGATCGTGGTCCCTTCGATTGTTTCGGTCGGAGTGCCTACAGATTCTCTCTATTTTCCTGAATGGACTGTGATCCCTGCCGCTATTCATCCTTACCCTTCCGATATGTGCTCTTACGACAAGTTGAGCCAGTCGATGGATAATAATGATTAGACAAACTACATTAACGCAAACGGCAAGGACAAAATAGGAGAGAATATGTTCCGTTATCATCGGCTTTCTTCGGAAGAGAGAAAAATCATTTGCGAGAGTAAAACCGAAGCTCCTGGCAGCGGGGTCTACAATGATTTTCACTCTGTAGGCGTATTTGTGTGCAGGCAATGCGATGCGCCTTTATACCTTTCCCAAGATAAATTTTCTTCAGGATGCGGCTGGCCTAGTTTTGATGAAGAGATTCCTCATGCCGTTAAAAGAGTGCCTGATCCAGATGGAAGACGTACAGAAATTCAGTGCAATCGCTGCCACGCTCATTTAGGGCATGTGTTTTTAGGAGAGCGGCTGACAGAGAAAAATACTAGGCATTGCGTCAACTCTCTTTCTCTTTCTTTTCAGCCTGCTTTTACTGAAGAGGGGTATGAAAGAGCACTATTTGCAGGAGGCTGCTTTTGGGGTGTCGAGCATCTGATGAAAGATGTTTTGGGAGTGATTCGTACAACGGTAGGATACACTGGAGGCCACGTTGTTCATCCTACATATGAAGAGGTCTGTTCTGGGACTACAGGTCATGCAGAGGCCATTGAGGTCCTTTTTGATCCCCACCGGACGAGCTATGAGACCTTGGCCAAATTGTTTTTTGAGATCCATGATCCTACGCAAAAGGGAGGACAAGGCCCCGATATTGGTCCTCAGTATCGATCGGCCCTGTTTTATTTAACGGATGAGCAAAGAAAAACGGCGGAAGAGCTTGCTTATGAGCTAAAAAAGAAAGGATTTCAGGCGGTCACTGAAATTCTTCCGGCCGGCCCTTTTTATCCAGCGGAAACGTATCATCAGCGCTACTATGAAAAAACGGGGAAAACGCCGTATTGCCATATCAGGGTGCATCGCTTTTGAGTTCCTGTTTGAAAAAAAAATTATCAAAAGAGCAGAATCCCATCATTCATTTATTTTTAGGAGGATGTGATGAGATTTTTCTTTCGCTCTTTAGTTTTTCTGCAGGCGTTTGCCCTTTCAGCGGCCCCTATTTCCGAACAGCTGGATTTGCGTATCCCTGTTGTGGACATGCAAGATTATTACGATGAAGGTCGAAGGGAGCAGTTTTTAGATACTCTTTATGATGCGATGAGGACAGTGGGATTTTTTGCTGTTCGCCATACAGGTGTTGATGCCGCTGTCGTTCAGCAGGCCTATCTTCAAGCGGAGATGTTTTTCAAGCAAGAGCTGGAAGAGAAAAAACTCTCTTTTGTTCCAGAGCTCCATGGCCAGCGCGGATTTGTTCCAGGAGAAGTCGCTAAAGGAAATGCTCAAAAGGATAGAAAAGAGTTTTATCATGTGGCCAGGTCTACAGCTTATCCAGAAAATATTTGGCCGCGCCAAGCGGGATTTAAAGAGGCTTTGACTCTTCTTTATGATGAATTGGAGCGCTATTCGGTTCCTTTGCTTCAAGCGATTGTAGCAACAATCAATCAACGCTCTTCGATGCAGCTGGACCTTGATTTTTTGAATAAGATGACAAAAAATGGAGCTTCGCTTCTAAGAGCGCTCTATTATCCTGCTTTAGAGCAAGATGAGATGGATCTAAGTCAGCCCCTATATTGGGCTGCTGCTCATACGGATATCGATTTTTTGGCCGTTTTACCTTATGCAACGGCCAAGGGTCTCCAAGTCGAAATGAATGGGCAATGGTTAAATGTCGTCGTTCCTGAAGATGCTTTTGTTATTAATGTGGGAGATATGCTTGAGAATATTTCCAATGGCCTTTTTGTCAGCGCTCGCCACCGCGTGGTAGCTCAAGAGGCCGATCAAGATCGATTTTCTATGGTTTTATTTGTCCATCCCTACGACAGGGCTCCTTTAGATCCTCTCGCTGCATGTATTGAACTTACTGGAGGCCGTCAAATATATGCTCCAGGTACAAGGGAAGAATTTCTTTGGGAGAGATTGCTCGAGCTGAATATTGCGCCCGATGTTTTAGAACCTTATTCCAAAACGGGCCATGTAGAACGTCAAGCACTATATCATCGGGAAAGTCCCCAAGTGGTCGATTTGCTAGTCCAGCATGGGTTGGCAAGTCCAGAGCTTTTGCAAGCCCTGGACGCAAGAGATAAACGTCTAGTATTTGGAGGAGGTAAATCCCATGTAAGCGAGATAGAAACCTACGATCAAGAACGCAAAGAAAATGATCCAATATCTTTTATGGAAGATACCGGAGATTTTCTTTTGGACAAGAGAAGGGAACGCAAACCGCATCATTCCTCTGACCACTAACAAATAGCCCAGCAAAGTCACAAGTCCTTGCCAGCTTTTTGCATAGACAGGATGTGCGAAGATAATGGCAAGGCCTACAAATAGAGAAGAAGATCCCGACAAAAGTAAAAGTCCTTTTGACGAAGCGAAATCTTTGACGGCTTTTTCCAGTTCGCTCTTGCGAAATAGCATATCAGCCGCAATGATAAGTAAGTAAACACCAAGTAATTTTGCTAAAAATAGGGATAATTCCATGGAAAACTCCTTTTACTTTGTTGTACAAAGGTAAAAGAATTTGTTCAAATAATTTCTTTGTTTTATTTGCGGAAGCAAACTTAGTATTATCTAAGGCTTTTTTAAGGACTTTGTCCTTAAGAACCTACCAAAGGGCTTCGCCCTTTGGAATCCCTTTTGTTTTTATGGTTGGATGGATTGGCAGAGAAGAGCTATTCGGTCGGCGGTTTCTTGTTGCTCAACTGTTAATTCATCAGCTTGCTCTAGAATGGTCTCTATTTGATCGAAATCTTCTTCAAGGGATGTCAGGAGATTTAAGGCAGGCAGCATGACAGATAGCTTGCCCATTTTCTGGGTGGCCTCTTCTGTCAAAGCTAGGATCTCGGCTTGATCTGTTTCTGAGGAAAGAGAGCTGATTCTATCTGAAAGCTTTAAGATTTCTTCGTTTAGCTCATTGGCAACTGCCGCATAAGGAACTACCTTTTCAGTTAAAAACTGCACTCTTCCTTCAGTGGTTTCAAGATGCTCTTGGTACATCATCTCGACTGACGGATGAACTGCAAGAAGGGGAGAGAATAAACAAATTGATGAACATAAAGCAGCGCTAAACATGGTTTTTTCTCCTGTAGAATAGGTAGCATTCTCGAGGATGGCTGTTTTTTTGTCTAGAGGCTTAGGTTTGTCTGTGCTGATCAAGGGCATCTCGTGGATAGGTTCTGATTTAGTCCAGAATCTCCAAATAAATTGGATATTCTGGACTAGATTTAAAAAAAACGCCCAGAATCTCCAAAAAAATTGGAGATTCTGGTAAGATGATATTTATGCATGAAATTCTACGTTTTGCCGAAACGGCTTATATTGAGAATCAACACCTTATGCCTCTTCTGGCGGATTATGCGAATCCCTATGATTTTATTACTCGCCTAGTTAAGAGGGGGGATTTAATCCGTTTAAAAAACGGTTTTTTTGTCATCGCAGAAAAAATTCAAAAGTCGCCTGTGCCTTATCATCAGATCGGCAACTTGCTTTATGGTCCTTCTTACTTAAGTTTTGAGTGGGCGCTATCTTACTACAACATGATTCCTGAAGGAGTGTATGTAATTACAAGTACGTCAGCTACCAAATCGAGAAGTTATACAACACCGCTAGGCACCTTCGACTACCATTATTTGAATCACCAGCGATATACTGTCGGTATGGATCAGCAGAAAAATTTTGCGGGGAATTTTCTCATTGCAACTCCAGAAAAAGCTCTGGCTGATTTGATTCACTTTAAAAGTAAAAATCTAGAATCTTCCAAAGATATGCTAATCGATCTTATAGAAGCTCGCCGGATTGAAGAAAGCTTGTTAAAGAGCTTGAATAAAGATCATCTATTAGAAATAGCAGAAAGATATAGATCTGAACCTGTGACACAATTAATTAATGCATTAGGGTTGTTATGAATAGCGGTATAAAAAACATGATTAATCAATATAGCGATTCAAGGATTAATGAAGAGACAAAGCTTAGAGAAATTCTTCAGCAGGCTGCTTTACTTGGGCTAGAACGTCATGGTTTTTTTGAAAAAGCTGCTTTTTATGGTGGGACAGCACTTAGAATCCTTTATGGCTTGGATCGTTTCAGTGAAGATTTAGATTTTACTTTATTTAAACCAGATCCTGATTTTGATTTTATTTTTTATCTAGAAGGAATGAAAAAAGAAATTTCATCTTTTGGATTTGAGATAGATGTAATGAAGAAAATGAAAACAGTTGATACAACAATTTTATCTGCTTTCATGAAAGCAAATACGATCCAACTGTATCTAACAATCAATGAAGAAACAAAAAAGATTAATCATAACGCTAAAATCCAGATCAAAATAGAGGTGGATATAGATCCGCCTCCTCGTTTTCGCGTGACAAATCAACTTGTTGTGAACCCCATCAATTTTTATGTGAATACATTACATCAGAGTGATTTATTTGCAGGCAAAATGCATGCGATTTTATATCGAGCTTGGAAAAATAGAGTTAAAGGACGGGATTGGTTTGACTTGATCTGGTATCTTCAAAAAAATATCCCTTTAAGTCTTCGCTATTTGGAATCATGCATGCATCAAGCGGGCAATCTCAAACTGAATGAACAATTAGATCGCGCTCAGGTTTTGACTCTTTTAAAAAACAAAATTCAACAGATTGATTGGGAGAGTGCAAAAGCTGATGTGAGAACTTATATCGCGGATCCAGAACGGTTAAAAATCTGGTCTCATCAGTTCTTTTCAGACATAATCGAGCACATAAAAGTAGAGTCATAAAAAAATGTCTAGAGAATTGTATAACTACTCCACAGACGCATCTTTGGAAAATTCCGCATGTAATTTGGCTAAAATCAGGCTGATCGCAATTTGATTCTCGCCTCCGCCTGGGAAAATCACATCTGCGTATTTTTTGCTGGGGAAGACAAATGCGTCGTGCATCGGTTTTACGGTGCTTAAGTATTGGTCTTTGATGCTGTTAAAATCGCGGGACCTCTCTTTCATATCCCTTTCTATGCGGCGAAGCAGCCGCACATCATCATCCGCGTCGATAAAAATCTTGATGTCGAAAAGATCTCTGATCTCCGGAACGGCGAGAAGAAGGATCCCTTCTACGAGGATAATTTCGGCAGGGTCGATCCAGTCTGTGCTATTTTCTCGAAGATGGAGATGAAAATTATAGTTGGGCCGTTCGATGCCGAGGCCATTTTTTAGTGCAGTGAGATGTTTTTGAAGAAGAGAAAATTCCAGAGAATCGGGATGGTCGAAATTTGTCCGGGCCCTTTCTTGATGCGACAGATGCGATAGATCTTTGTAGTAGGAATCTTGGCTGATCAAGACGGAATGGGGGA
>DAINNB010000056.1:0-9505 GCA_036736085.1 Chlamydiales bacterium | reverse complement strand
AGTACAGCCGTCGCATCATTCGTGCCGATGAGGGCAAATAAGGGAGGAAAATAGCGTTTAAAAACCGGAGGCAGACGGAACATGAGTCCTTCGATTTGACCGACTGCGTGGGGGTGCTTTTTTAAAGCGAGATGGAACGCTGCTTCCATTCGCGTCGATAAAAAATCGGAACCCATGGCCTTTTGTAAAAGCTCATCGGCCCTATCGTCTTCGTGCCTTGCAATGAAATTATGTGAGAGGAGCTGGAGTTGAGGATCGGCTTGATCTAGACCTCTTTCTAAGATGTCTAAGGCTCTCGCGCAATTGGAAAAACCGGCGCCAAAAAGGGTCATAAGAAAAGATTGCGGATCGTCTTGCTGGATCCCTTTTTGGAGAAGAATAAGGCCCATTTGCTGAAGAAGCTCAAAGTCATGCCGGCCGCTTAAATGAGCTAGATCGCGGTAGCGTTCAATTGATTCTTCCACCTTTTTTTGCTGCATGAGATAAAGGGCTTGCATTTTAGCATCTTGAATGGGAGTCGCGGCTTGAAGCCAAAATGAGCTAGAGAGTGAGAGGATCAGACACTTTTTAAATAATCCCATAGATCAATTCCTACCTTTGCGAGCAAACGCCTTGTGGTCTGCAAAGGCAGCCCCATGATGTTGTAATAACACCCTTCGATTCTTTTGACAATGATGCTTCCACCTTTCTGGATAGCATATCCCCCTGCTTTGTCTAAAGGTAAAAAATGGCGATGGTAGTTTTCGATTTGATCTTGTGAAAGGGAGTGGAAATGGACAATTGTTTCTTCTACGTCTGAAAAAAGCTCGCGCCCCTTGCTCACGGTAACTCCCGTAAATACTTGGTGCTGTGAACCGGAGAGTTCGGCGAGCATACAGGCGGCTTCTTCTAAAGTTTCGGGTTTCATGAAGAGTCGTCCCTCTTTAAAGACGATGGTGTCTGCAGTTAAAATCACCTTTTCAGGAAATTTTTCTTGCAGGCAAAGCGCCTTTCGACGAGAAACCTCTTTCACAAATTCTTCAGGGCGCCCTTGAAAAGTGACCTGGGTTTCATCAAACCCAGGATCCACTTGCTGAAAGGGGAGGGAGAAAAAGTGTAATATTTCCCGACGCCGAGGAGATTGAGAGCCTAAGACGATCTCCATCGGAAATTATCCCACTTTTTTCCTGCTGCCGCTTTTCTTCGGCGCGCTCGTCGCTGCAGAAGAGGCGGAGAGATCGACCCAAATAGGAGAACTCCATGCGATATGTCCATCTTTTTGCATGACGCGCAAGTAGTAATAGACAAAAGGAGGTTTCTCTCCTGTCGACTCGAGGGCAATATCGCTAAGCATGTCCATGTCATCAATTGTAAAATCGATCTTATCTCCATCCGGTTCAAAAGAACGGAGCAGCTTGCCGTTGCGGATAAGGGAAATTTCTGTGAGAGAAGTTGTTCCGATAGCATAACCGACGATATGGCGGTTGAACTCCAAACCGGGACGTGCTTTGGTGTCTACTTCGGACCCTATGCCAAATCCTGCGACGCTTAAACCGAGTATGATTTTTTCTCCTGTGGTAGCGTAGCAAGAACGGGCCTGCAAAGCTTCTACTAAAGAGGTCCTGTTGTGCTCTTTGGATAAAATGGCTGTAAGGCCTGGCGAGTATTGCGTCTGGTCTGCTTCGAATAAATCTTGGAAAGCGCCTCGGTCATCATAGCCGCCGGCCACAAATCCAAAACGGCAGCCTTTGTTCAATGCTTTTTGGATCGAACCTTCGGCAGATTCCGCCATGGCCTGTTTGCCGCCTGAAATGGGCCTTGGATTACCCTCTTTAGAAGGGCACTCTGAAGATCCCCAGGCATTATAGATCTCGACAACAGGTTCAAATTCAGGATGGTGGTCTTCGAAATCAAAACAAGTCGCTTTGCCCATGGTGAAAGAGGGGATCGATAGCAATTCTTTCGGATTGTTCGTTTTGTAAATTTTCTTCAGCGAATTGTTTTTTGTGTCTTTGCGCCGTAAAATAGGCTTTTGATCCTTGTTATAGAGGAAATGGCGGAGACCTTCTGTTTTTGTCTCGCCTTGCCACTGGAAACCTAGCATAGCAACAAACCGATCTTCCTCATTGAATTCGGCAATTTGCTGCGAGACGAGCTTCCATACATCGCCAGAAGTCTCTTCCTCGCTTTCGAAGTTGGAAGAAGCATAGAATTGAAGCGCCTTGTCATCGCGGATATGGCGTAAAAAGGATTCCATGTTCTCGCCAGAGTCGATCCGTTCTGATTCTCCGTGGAGAAGGCCCCAAAAAAGGCTTAAAGATCCTTCAGGCAGGCATTTGATAGGAGGAGATAGGAACTGCTCTTGGGTTTTTAAATTTTTCAACTGGATCTTATAGATGCCAGGCTCGTTAAAATAGAGATTAGGAAGAGCTATAAAACCAGTTTCAGGAACAAATAATTTCCAGTTTAAATTTTCTCTCAAATGTTCATAGCTCAAATCAATGAGAGTCCCTTCCGGCGCATTCGAGGTGAGGTTTCCGTAGATGTCTTCAAAGCGGACGATGACATCGAAACGTTTGTTGCGGTTGACGAGGGAAGGAGCGATGATGCGCAGTGTGGTGAGCTTGTTGCCGCGGACATCCATATTAAAAATTTCTGGCTCTTTATAGTCGCCTTTTCCTTTAGGGTCGATATATAATTGAAAAGGGCGCCTTCTTTGCACGATTTTTTGACAAGCAGTCCCTTTGGCAGGATCTCCCTCAGGTGATCCAATCAGGATGGAAATGGTTTCTCCGGATTTCACTTCAGAAGGAAGGACGAATTCAAAACTTGGTGTGAACAGCTGAGGATGCAGGATCTCAGATCCTCCGACCTCTTTTCCTCCAGGAAGCTCGAGCCAGATCAAGTTGCTTTTTTCTTTGAGGTTTGTCTGAGGGATTTGCCAGTCGATGGGACGGCCTTTGCTATTGATATCGAAGCGAAGACGGGCCCCTTTGGGCAAATTGGTGGCGGTGGTGTAAATGAACTTCCAAGTGGAGACATCTCCAGCTAACGTAGCATTAGGCTCGCAATAACTAATCGATCGGCGCATGAATTACCCTGTAAATGAAATGAGTCTTTCATTCTGCCTGATTATTGGTTTGTTTTGCAAGAGAGAGAAAAAGTATTTACTGGGAGAGAAAAGGCCCTTGGAAAAAGGGCCCGAGTGATTTCACTACTTAACTACGGACAACTTGTCCATTTATGATTTGCGATCTCGTAGGTTGATGATTTCTTAGCTGAAGCCTTCGGGGTGCGTATGAAACATCTTCATTTTCGATCTCAGAAAAGCCGAAGCCTAACATAGCTAGATCCCAGGCGAATAGAGTGCCATCAGCGAGATAGCCGGCGATCTTTGTGCCTATCATGCCTCCAAAAGCCATTGAAACTTTTTCGACTGTATCGTATGAAACGCTCAATGTAGTTCGTCCGACCGTCCATGGAATAACGGCTTTTGGAATCCAGTTAGGAGTGAGGTCGTTAATTATGTTGGATGATCCAACTTGTATTCCCAGATTGTTTAAAATGGCGGGAGCATAAAGAAGGCATTGGGTTCGTGCTAGCTCTGATCCAATACCGCACCCGATTGTTTGCATTACTCCTTTGAAAGCGCTGCGGTTTATTGATGAAAAAGAAGGAATGTAGCTCATTATTCCGCTTGTTGACATAATTCACCTATTTATTATTTCGGTTATTATTATATGTGAAATTAAGATTGTGGTAAATGTTAAATAATGTTTTGTGTTTTGTTATACCCAACGTGATCCAAAATTTGGCAGCTTTCAATCCCTCCTAGCAACCAAATTTTGGATCACGTTGGGTATAATATATTTTTTTGCTTTGGCGGAGTAAAATATATTTTTAATCAGCGGGTCTGGGAATGATTTTAATTTTTTTTATCGATCGCTCGTTGGAGCTTAATACTTCAAGTTCAAACTGGTCGTGAAGCAGCCTCCAGCCCTTCGTGGGGATGGTTCCTGCGCAGTGGAAGACGTAGCCGCCGATGGTCTCATATTCGAGTCCATGGGGAATTTGGATGCCTAGGCGCTCTTCGATATCAAAAATGCTCATTTGGGCGTCTACTACCCATCCGCCGGACGGCAGCGCCCAAAATTGCTGATTGGCGCCGATGTCGGACTCATCTTCGATTTCCCCGACGAGCTCTTCTAAAATGTCTTCAATCGTGACAATCCCTTCGGTGCCGCCATACTCATCGACGATGATCGCCATATGGATTTGCTTATTGCGGAATTCTTGCAAGAGTAGGGCGATCTTTTTATTTTCCGGAGCATATAAAACGGGCTTGGCCAAGCTTTCTAAAGGAGCGTTTAGGTCGAGCTCTGAATGGGCGTAATATTTGAGGAGGTCTTTATAGAGGACGACGCCGACAATTTGATCGAGCGAATCGCGGAAGATGGGGATCCGGCTATAACCTTCTGAAGCGAACAAGCGGACAGCTTCTTGGATCGTTGTATCGGCCTCCAGACTGAAAATATTGACTCTAGGGACCATGATTTCTTTTGCGACGCGCTCTTTAAAATGGATGAACGACGAGATGAGCTTTTGATCGTTGAGGTCTAGATGGTGTTGCAGCTCGGATTCTCTGATCATTTCCCTCAGTTTTGTTTTGTCGGTCAAGGGTTCTTCCGCAAAAGAGACTTTTTTTAAAACGCCTCGGGCCAACTGGATAAAAAGGCCGATAAGGGGGAAGAGGATGATGAGATAGATAGAGGCAATCGGAGCCATGAACTTAAAAAGCTGTTTGCTCCAGAGAGTAGCGAAGAGGCGGAAAAGAAAGTCAAAGAGCAGCGAAAGAGCGATCGTGCAGCCGCCGATAAAAAATAAGGCTCCCCAAGGTTCCGCAATCTGTTGATTGAGGAGAGGATCTTGCAAGGAAGGTTTGGCTGCAATCAAGAAAACAAAGGCGAGCAGCGCATAAGCGATTTGTAAAATGTGTTTGCTGATCGAT
This sequence comes from Chlamydiales bacterium, assembly GCA_036736085.1. Classification (GTDB taxonomy): domain Bacteria; phylum Chlamydiota; class Chlamydiia; order Chlamydiales; family SM23-39; genus SZAS-17. The sequence continues at coordinate 4,518 of DAINNB010000056.1, read as the reverse complement.
AGGGCAAAATGTAGGTTTTCCCAGTCCCCTTGGGGACAGCACTTTTTGAAAAGAAAGCGAAAGGCAAAAAATGAGGCATGCGAAGAGCGGAGGAGTTCTTTGGATTTAAATTTTCCCATTTTGAGCAAAGCTGTACTGCAGGCAGCTAGCGTCGAGGCACCCAATAGACAAATGAGAGCTAAAGCAGGAGTTGTAAAAAAAGCGGCGGCCAAGGTCACGAAGGTCTCAAGGATACATTCAAGTTGTTCAATTCACGCATACAACTTTTTTCTTTTTTTCGCATGGTTCTTCTTTCATTCGCCGTTAAATCATCATAGCCCATCAGGTGGAGAAGCCCATGAACAACATAAAGAGCTGTTTCTTGATAAGGGTCCAGCCCTTTTTGCTCCGCATACAAGACTGCTGTCCGAGGACAAACAAATACCTCGCCTGATAAAGGGCGGGATTCCAATGGAAACGAGATGCAATCAGTAGGGGAGGGGTCTTGAAAAAAATCATCATGCAATTGACAAATCATTTTTTCAGAAACAAAATAGATAGAAATGTCTCCGCATTCTGCATTTTCATGCGAGATCACGGCGCCAACTAGATCTTTGACTGCCTTTGCAGGCAGTTTCAGGTCTTTTTGTTTGTTAAAAACTAAAATGGCCATTGTAAATAGAGATCCTCGCAGAAGCTCTGAGAGGATTTTTTGCGATTTTATGCAGAAGGAGTTTTAGGCAGGCCGGTTACTTGCTTATTTTTGCCGTCAACCCATTTGCCCAATTTTCGCAGCATATCGATCCGTTCAAAACGTTTCAATACATTGCGCTTGCTTCCGCCTTTATTGCTTTTTCCGTAGCTAGTATGTCTTGTCATGCTATTTAACCAATTTTTGGAATGAAACGTGTGGATGTAAGTTCAGCTGGCGCTGCGTTTTCATGTACTCTGAAACCCTCTGAAAGATTGTCTTTTCTCGGGCCAGTTTTTGCTGAAGGTGCTCTGGGTCTGCGTGGCGATACGTGCCGCTTTTTACCCTGTTTGCTCATGCGGGTCATGGAGGTTCTCCCTTGTCTTTAATAGACTAGAGATCATAGACGAAATCCGAGTAATTGGCAATTTTTCTTTTTTTCTTTGTCAGAATGGGAGGGTGGTTTAAATGGAAAATTTATTTTACTTTATTTAATATGTTTTGGTTAATTTATTATCGTTTATAATGTTTGTTGTGAGATTTTTATTATGTTTGTTTCTTGTTTGAAAAATAAATTAAATTCTTCAGTGCTTTCGCTGTTTTCTTCATGGGAAGAGTTCAGTTCTGGCTTTGAAGAAATTTTTAGTTCTTCAAGGCATCTTCCTCATTATAAATATCTAGCTAGACCGATTTATAAATTTGCTGCAAGCTACACTCACCCTATTGCTGCTGTAGCGATTACGTTTGTGGCCATGGATGCATTGATACATCAGATTGCCCCTAAGCTGGTTATTTGCGCCTTGGAGAATATTGAAGAATACCCTACGCCTTGTCATGTTTCTTGGGTCCCTCAATACAGTTTAATTTGGGGGGCTTTCGCAATTCCTGTCATGTACGCCAAATACAAAAAGAACCTTAATATTTAAACGTTTAGGATTCCACAAGGGCGAAGTCCTTTGGCTAAGGAATGGGGCAGAGCCCCATCTCTAAGCTGTGACAGCCTCAATCAAATAATGAGCTTGCTTGTAGGCATCGAAGCGGAGAGAGGAGAGCTCTTTTTTAGAGGGAGAGGTCAAATCTTCAAAATCGTAGATAAGGCGCAGAGGCCCCTCGAGCAGTAGCGGTGTGGGGCAGAGATTGAAGGCGGACCTTGCTTGATTGACGTTAGTTTTCGATTTGGTTATGGCGACGAGGTCTTTTGTGGTGTCATCGGTAGCGGTGTGGGGGAGAAAACTTGTTTCGGGCAGCTTCCAGAGGAGGTCGTCAACGAAGGTTTGGGCTTTGATGTCTTCGACAAAGATGATAAAGGGATCCCGTTTTTCAAAATGAGTTTGGGTCATTTCGGCGAGGCGCTGAAGCTTTAGCTTTGTATCGCGGACCTGGAAGAAGATAACGCGGGTGGGGAGATCAGAAATGCTCATCGAAAGGCTCTTCAACAGGTTCGGAAGCGGGAAGGATGACGCCGCACGAGACGAGGAATTTGATGGCGTCTTCATTGGTCATGTCGAGCGATTTGGCGTCCTCTTTAGGAAGGATAAACAAAAATCCTGAAATAGGATGGGGCGCAGTCGGGGCGAAGACGGAGATGAGTGGGATACCGAGCTTTTCTTCGCATTCAATAGGAGCGTCGCCGGAGCGGAAGCCGAGGCAGTAGTTGGGCTTTTGAGGGAAGGGGACCATGACAGGTTCTTTAAATACTTTTTTCCCATCCGTTGCAAAAAGGGCAGAAAAGACCTCGCGGCACAGCTTGTAGATCCAGCGTACGACGGGGATTTTTTCCATGATCCGGTGAATGATTTTAACAAAACCGTGGATGAAAAACCAACGGCTGAAAACGCCGAGAAAGAAAATGATCATGCAGATCAAGATCAAAGAAAAAATTCTCGAGACGAAAAGAGTGAGCTCGGCTGGTATGCGGAAAGAGAGCTTTTCTTCGAGGATAGGTAGAAGTTCACTGACGAGAGAGATCACGGGAGTTGTAAAAAAATCGAGTAGAAAAACGATGAGGATGATCGTCAGGACAAGGGGCATTAAAATGATGAGGCCTGTAATAAAATATTTTTTCATTAAACCTCTTTGGCTTGGCTAGGTGGAATGGCTCCGCATGACACGATATATTTAATCGCTTCGTCGCTTTTCATGTTGAGAAAAATAAGATCTTTTACCGGGCAGATTAAAAGATAGCCTGTAGTCGGATTCGGAGTGGTCGGGATAAAAACAGTCACCATTTCAGAACCAGAAGCTTCTTGGCAGGTTCTCGGGGCTTGTCTTGTGATGAGACCGAGACAATAGCAGGTTTGGGTGGGGAAGGGGATCATCACGACTTGTTTGAATGAGTTCTTTTTAGAGGCAAAAAGGGTTTGAATGATGTCTTTGGTCGTCTTGTATACCTTATTGATGATCGGAATGCGGTAGAGGAGCTTGTCGCTAAGTTTGATCAAGGTATGGAAAAAGAACCAACGAGCGACCACCCCTAAAATCAAAATAAAAACAAAGATAGTAGCTAAAATGATGCACTGGCTGATGATTTGAACGATTTGCTCGGAAGAAAAAATGCCAAAAGAAGGGATGTTGACCGAAGAGAGCAAATGAGTGACGAACCCTAAAAAAGGGTTTGTCAACAAATGAATCATAAAGACCACGACAGCCACAGTGATAGCTATCGGCAGAAGGGTGGCAAGGCCTGTTAGGAAATATTTTTTCATTATTTTCCTTTTTTATGTCTTCCCTTTTTTGTTTTTGCGCGCGGCGCTTTTACAGTGGAGACAATAGACCACTCCGTTTGGCGCAAAGTCAGATCAAGGCGGTTTAGCTGCACATGAAGGGGCTGTCCTATTGAATAGGTTTCTCCAGTTCTAGAGCCTCTAAATTGCATTTTGGCCGCATGGTATTCGTAAAAATCTTGACCGATTTGAGACACATGAAGCGTGCCTTCTAAATCAAAATCCGCTACTTCAAAAAAAATCGCAAAAGGCTTGACCTTAGTGACAATAGCTGAATAAACTCTTGTCGGATCTTCATCAAAATAGGTCTTGGCAAGACGAAGCTTTTTTAAGAGAACGACAGAGTTTTCTGCTCGGAAAGAAACCCTTTCTTTTTCAGAACATGCTGTTGCGACAGCCGTTAGGTCTGTCTCTTTTGGGAGCTCTTGAAATAAAAGCCTTTGAATGATGAGGTCTGTATAGCGTCGGATCGGACTGGTGAAATGGCAATAGTGCTCTAAAGCTAGGCCATAATGTCCCAAATTGTCGGGAGAATAACAAGCTACTCGCATGCTGCGGATGAAACTAACGGAAAGCTGAGGCAGAAAAGGGGAATCTTTAGCTTCTGCGAAGCTTTTTTGGATGTCCAAATGATTAGGTTCTGCCGGCAGAGTTAATCCAAGAGAGCGGGCAAAGGCATAAAATTCTTGAAAAGATTCGGGATTGGGCTCTTCATGTACCCGATAAATTAAAGTTAGCCCTCTTCTTGCTAATTCCAAAGCGACGAGTTCGTTAGCCTTTAGCATAAATTCTTCGATCATTTGGTGAGTGATATCATACTCAACTCTTTCAAGTCCTTGGGGCACTCCCTTTTCATCGACAATGACTACGTTATCGGCCATAGCGAAATCGATGCTTCCCCTTTCCATTCTTTGCTGTTTGAACAAAGCGCAAAGCTGCGTCATTCTTTCGAGCAAAGGAGCGTGGACGCTTTTTTTCTTTTTTTGTAAAATTTGAAAGGCTTCTTTGTAGGTAAATCTTTTTTTGCTTTTAATGACGCCCCTACAGATTTCAACATGGACGAGTTTCCCTACTTGATCAAATTCTGCAAGCAAAGATTGGTTAAGGCGGGCAACGTTTGATTTT
>DAINNB010000055.1:0-9506 GCA_036736085.1 Chlamydiales bacterium | reverse complement strand
GGGTCAATATTGAATTAATATTAACCCGAACTTTTTATTCGATTTAAAAGGCTTTCAATGTGGTCATTTTGGGCGCGATTGAGGTGGAACGGGTATATAGTGGTTCCGGTTCAAATAATCCCCAAAATCTGCGAGCCCTTAATTTAGAGATACTCTCTAACTTATTTATGGATCAAAAGCTCCAAAAAATCAAATGAAATTTTTAACAAGAAAATTCAGCATTTTTGCCTAATCGGATCGTGCTGGGAGAATAAAAATTGCGAGATAAACAATCTCATGTAGAAAATGGTCTAGACAAAGGTCGTTTGATATGTTAAAAATATTTTTTGATGGAATGCATTTTTGTAAGGGATTTTTTGGTTAAGGAATCAAGAGATGATTTTTAACCAATCCTAAAATATTCACAAACGTTAAGAGGGAGAAAATATGAAAACAATAGATGTTATAGCAGCAATTTTATTAGTTGTGGGTGGTCTCAACTGGTTTTTATTCGGAGCCTTAAATTTCGACTTAGTTGAATTTATCTTTGGCAGCATTCCATTTATTCAAAAGCTGATTTATATTATTGTGGGTTTAGCTGCATTTTATCAGATCTTTCAGTGGAAGGCCATTCAAAATCGCTGGAAAGCATAATTCACAATGGCGTTGTTGCATAAATAGCTACCTATAAAGACTTTCTTGCTTTAAGAAACTGTCCATGAACCTGGCTTTCGTCGATTTTAGGGTTCTTTTTGCGAAATTCTGAAAAAGAGTCAAAATTTAAGCAAAATAATCCTCATAATGGACGAAGCCTTAGTTTGGAGACACCCTCAAAAGGTTTTCAATCTGCTCATTTTGGATGCGATTGAGGTGGAAGGGGTATAGAGGCGAAGAAGTTACGTTTTCATTATCCCAAGTAGGTTGCCCATGTGAAGGAACGAATTATTACTGTTGATCGAAAGAGGATGACTGATTCTTTTCTGACAAGAATATAAACTCCCCTCTCCAATTTTTCGCAGAAAAATTTGCAAATCAAATACGTTCCCAAAGGACAAAGTCCTTTGGTGGGTCATGGGGCGAAGCCCCATCTAAAACTTAAAAAGCGATAAGCTGGCGCAAAGCCGTTTCGACGTCTTTGGCCTGAGGAAGGACTTCGTCTTCGAGGTCTTTGCAATAGGGAACGGGGCAATCTTTGCCGGTGACGCGCATAATAGGGGCGTCCAGGGAGAAGAACGCTTCTTCTGCGGCTCTGGCGGCAAGTTCGGCGCCGAATCCGCAATTGCGGGCAGCTTCGTGGACGATGAGGAGCTTGCCTGTTTTACGAAGGGATTGAAGGACGGTTTTGAAGTCGAGAGGAACGATGGTTCGAAGGTCGATGACTTCTACAGAGAGATTTTCTTTAGCTAGGAGGTCAGCCGCTTCGTTGGCGAGAAGGACAGTCATCCCCCAGGCAACGACGGTGACGTCAGTGCCTTCGCGGACGATCTGGGCTTGGCCGAGAGGGAGAAGCTCTTCAGGGCCGGTTTCTGGGCGCGCGCAGAAGAGACGCTGACGGTAGAGGGCTTTGTGCTCAAGAAAGATGACAGGGTTCGGATCGCGGATCGCAGACTTGAGGAGACGCTTAGCGTCCGCCGCATTGCTTGGGATGACAACTTTAAGACCTGGACAATGACTTAAAAAAGCTTCAATGCTTTGAGAGTGATAAGGGCCGCCTTGGATATAGCCGCCATAAGGCATCCGGATGACGACGGGGCAATGCCACTGACCTTTTGAGCGGTAGTGGAAGCTAGCTAGTTCATTAAAGAGCTGGTTCATGCCAGTCCAAGAATAGTCGGCAAATTGTACTTCGGCAATCGGTTTGTGGTGGCCATCGAGAGAAAGTCCAAGGGCAAGGGCGATAATGGTCGATTCAGCAAGAGGCGTATTAAAACATCGGTGCGAACCGAATCTTTCGGTGAAGGCGCGCGTAATTCCAAATACACCCCCTTTGCCGTGGGCCACATCCTGACCGAATACGATGACGCCAGAATCTCTTTGCATCTCTTCGTCCATTGCATGGTTTAAAGCGTCCATGATGACGATCGATTCACCGGAAGCAGAGGGTTGGGATGGAGGAAGAGTAAACTCTTTAAAAACGTGGTCAGCGGCCGTCTCTTTTAGAGGGAAAGGGACTTGATCGGCGAGAAGAGCTGCCGCCTCAATATCTTGGAAATGCTGAGCGCGAAGCACCTCAATATCCGAGGCAGTGCAGTACTGGTTAGCTATAAGCCACTTTTCAAAGCGAACGATCGGATCGCGGGATTTCTCCTCTGCAATGATCTCTTCCGTCTTATATTTCTTAGGATCATCGCTGCTGCTGTGCGAGCCGATACGAGGCACTTTGGCGACAACAAGACTTGGGCCCTCGCCCGATCTAGCTTTCGAGACTGCTTGATGGAGCGCCGTTGCAGTTTCTACATAGTCACACCCATCGACATCATAAACAGAAAGACCTTCATAACCTCTGGCCATCTTAACAATCGTGCCACCAGCTGTTTGCTCTTTACTCGGAACCGAAATCGCCCATCCATTGTCTTGTATGACAAAGACGATTGGCAAACGATGGATGCAGGAAAAATTCAAAGCTTCGTGAAAATCTCCTTGAGAGGTAGCTCCATCGCCGGCGGAAACATAAACGACTTCCTGAGCGCCGCGAAGCTGCGCCGATTTTGCGACGCCGACAGCTTGAAGAAACTGAGAACCTACGCAACTGGATTGGCAAGGAATTCTGAGCTCGCAATGAGAAAAATGCTCTGGCATCATCCGTCCTCCGGAATGATTGGAGACATCTCTTGCTAAAAACACAGCGAGAATTTCAGAAAGCGGGCACCCAAGTCCGATCGCAAAAGCTCGGTCTCGATAATAAGGCAATCCCCAATCCGTTCCCGGAATAAGCGCCATGGCCGATAATACGCCGATCATTTCATGGCCGGCAACAGGCAGATGAAATGTTCCGCCCTTGTTTTGGCGAACAAGCTTGCTCATCTTATCGTCCATGAAACGAGTATAATGCATTGCTTGAAGCGCACGCAGCAGACGGTCACGCGCGAGAAGAAGGGAATCAACTAAACTATCTACTTGCAAGCTCATAAAGAATATTTTCTTATCTACGTTGAAAAAAGGCAGTTCACCGGTAAGTATACTCTAAAAGAGCTTTATTTGTCTTTTTTACTTTTGATCTGCGTGACTTTTTTGATAGCGAAACGGCGCCTTTTTTGACTCGTAAACTCTTCAGGTTTTGAATCTTTACGAGGACGCCCTCTCTTTTTCGGCAAGACGGAGTCGACTGCCAAATCCAATCGAGGAGAGACTGTTTCGGGAGCTACTTCAATAGTCTTATTATCAGTCAGCTTCGCTTTAGGCGCTGGAGTTTGAAAGATTTTTTTTGCATCTTTAATGCCCGGGTGCTTTTCAGAGCCAGCCAACCGATCCGACAAATGGCGCAAAGATTCCAAACGGGCAGACAAAGCTTCCAACTTCTCATCGACCATAAGGCGCGGACTGCCTCGAAGAGCTGCCAGTAAATGCTCTTCCGTCTCAAACTTAGAAGAAAACGTAACAGAAGCGGCCGAAGTGATGTCAGGTAGATAAAGAAAAGGACGGCAGGCAGAAGGAACTTGGGTGTAAATATCCATACTAACTTGAGGTTCAAGCTCTACTTTTACGGCCTGTTTAGGAGGACGGCCCCTCTTCGGACGGGGATTCAAAGCCTCGTTTGAATAGTATGTCTTTGCTTTGGCTGCTAAAACATCTCTTGCTTGAGAAATATCTTTAGGAACTTTGGTCTCGAAAAGCTGGCGCTTCATCTTCTCTAAAATATTTTTTGTGAGATCAAGATCTTCTTCAAAAACAAATTGGACATTATACTGCCTGAGCCATTCAATAATTCGGATGCGGGAGCGCTCCACATAATATTGCTGCCACTTTTCCAATTCAGTCAAATGATCATAAATGAACTCTAAAAAATTTTCGCGAGCTTCTTTTGAAGAAATAATATCAAGCAGCTTCTCTTTAGTATCGATATCATAGACTTTTTCATGACCACACCCTTCCATGAACTTTTTAATTTCATAAAAAGTCATTTTAGGCAAAAGACAATACCGATCCCCATTTTCCAAAAGCTCAGCTTCAAGAGCTTCCAATTCATCTATTGCCTTGTCCAGGTCCACATAAATAAGAAATCCCTCTACTTTGTCCATATAAAAATCGCGCTCATCGTCAGATTTGGCAAAGGCATCCATCAAACGATGGTAGCGAAGGATTAAAGGACTTTTAGCTTGAGGAAGAGAAACTTTCATAACAGACCAAGTTACTTGTATGTTCCATGGTAGCACTCTCTAGATTCTGCTTCAAGAAAAAATGGCTCTCCTGAGAAAGTTCCGGGACATCAAGATAATTATACTGAAGAAAAAGGGAGGGCAAAGGAGATCCCCATGATCACAACCAGGGAGCAAATAAACATTTGACGGGCCCAAACATGATCATTGGAGACATTAAAGCCCTTTAAAGAGAGATAGACCCAAGCAAGGCTCAAAGGAATGGCGACATAAAGATAAGAAAAACCGCATAGCCCATAAAAAGTAGGCAAAAGAGCCGCCCCGAAAAACGCAGTGGTGTAACCCAAGATATAAAACTTCGTCACTAACAGACCCTTAGTTTCTGGAAAGACTGGGATTGAAGCGCCGGTATATTCTTTTGCCCGATACATCGAAATAGAAAAAAAATGAGGCATTTGCCAAAGAACGAGAAGACTGAAAACAATCAAAGCGCCCATGTCGATGCGGCCGTTTGCTGCAGAGTATCCGACAATCGGCGGCATGGCTCCAGCTATGCTACCCACAAAAATAGCCGTTGCATGCCAATACTTCCAAAAACTATAAAGGCCCGCATAGATAAAAAAACCTGCAAAGGCAGCGGAGACAGCCCAAACGTTCGTGTGCTGCCAAAGGATCCAAAACCCGAAAATTGCGAGGAAAAAAGCAAAAAATAAAGCATGTTTCGGCGAAATGCTACCCATGACAAGAGGTCGCCTCTTTGTCCTTTCCATTTTGCTATCGGCCTCCCGGTCGATATAGTTATTGATCACGCAAGCGGAAGCGATCACGCCAAACAGCCCCAAAACCGTCCATAAGAAAAGAAGGTAATCGACTCGCTCACGAGAAGCTAAAATAAACGCGCTTGAGGTTGTGATCAGATTGCCCGCGATGATCCCTGGCTTCGTCAATAGATAATATGTTTTCAGCATAAACTTTTTCCCTATTGAATAGACTCTGGCATCATATTGTAGTTGAGATGGTTCATGATCCATAAAGATCCAAGCACCAAGATCAAGACGACGAGCACCATGAAAAAGAAAACCAAAATATTCCAGCGGGGTTTGGCTTCTCTGAACAAATTCAAAAACAAAACAAGCTGCAAAATAGCCTGGGCTAAGCCAAGAGCTGATACCACAAGGCCGAGCGCAAGACCTGAAAGTAAACGTTCTGACGTAACAAAATAGGCAGCCAAGACAAGAAGCGCTGAAAGAAAAAATCCGAGCGCATAAGATCTCGCCGTTCCATATTCAACACTTTGCGGAGGCTCATCGAAATGATGTTTGTCTAAACTCATGAACTCGCTCCCATCAAGTAAACTAAGGTAAAAGTAAAAATCCAAATCAGATAGATAAACTGCCAATAAATCCTAAGGCAAGTCAGCCGTCTGAGCACTGCTGCGGTAAATCCTCGATAGTAAAGTTGAAAACCGAATAAAATCATGAGCAAAAGTCCGATGACGATATGTACTCCATGAGTTCCGACTAAAGTAAAATAAGCCGATAAAAAAGCGCTGCGGCGCCAGCCATTCCCCTCAGATGCAAGGCGACTTAATTCAACCCATTCCATTGTCAAAAAGAAAAAACCTAAGATAAAGCTGCAAGCGAGCCAAAGCAGCAATTTCCGTTGATTTTTACGAGGTGCCCAAAGCATCGCCATGCCGCAGGCAAAACTACTGGCAAGTAAAATCAGTGTTTGCGCAAGGACCGCCGGCAAATGGATAATCTCTTGCGGCGTAGGTCCGCCGAATGTGCCTCGGACTAAAACAACATAAGCCGCAAAAAATGAGGCGAACATCACGCAATCGGTCATCAGATAGAGCCAAAATCCAAAAATCGTATTGGAAGAGACATCATGATGAGAATCGGGGTAAGGAGATTTTGTCATACAAAATCCTTTTGTCTTTCCATTTTTTCCACTTCGCTTGCTGAAATATGATATTCAGTATGCGTATCCGATAGACGGAGAACTAAACAGACAATGATCCCGATGCAAGAAAGGGCTGCAAGCCACATCATGTACCAAATCAGCCCAAAGCTAAGAGAAAAGCTCAGCGCGCCGATGTAGACGCCATAAGGCGTGTTTTTAGGCATGTGGATCTCTGTAAAATGGCGGCTTGGCTTGATCCCCTTTTGCTTCATTTCCCAAAAACCGTCGATCTCATCGACTTCAGGGATGACCGCAAAATTGTAAACAGGGGGCGGGGAAGTAGTAAGCCATTCCAATGTTCTTCCATTCCAAGGATCGCCCGTAGTATCCCTGTTTTCCTTGCGATGCTTAATGCTCACGATCAATTGAAGGGCTTGAAAGCCAACGCCAAGCAAGATCACGCAAACGCCGACTCCGGCTACGGCGAAAAGAGGAAACCAACCAGTAGAGGTTTCATAATGATCAAGCCTTCTTGTAGCCCCCATAAGCCCAAGAATATATAAAGGAATAAAAGCTAATAAAAACCCGAACATCCAGCAAAACCAGGCATACTCACCTAATTTTTCATTCAATTTAAATCCAAAGATTTTGGGAAACCAATACGTGTAGCCCGCAATCATCGCAAAAAGCACCCCACCGATCACCATAGAATGAAAATGGGCAATCAAAAACAAGCTGTTATGCAATTGAAAGTCCACAGGGGCCACCCCCATCAAAACGCCCGTCATACCGCCTGTTGTAAAAATCACAATAAATCCTAAAAACCAAAGCATAGGCGTCGTTAAATGGACCCTTCCCCTATACATCGTAAAGAGCCAATTAAACACTTTTACACCGGTCGGCACGGCAATCACCATCGTCATAAAACCAAAGAACGCATTGACATTGGGGCCGGCTCCCATGGTAAAAAAATGGTGAAACCAAACAACAAAAGATAAAATAGTGATCGAAATCAGCGCCCATACCATGGATACATAGCCAAAGAGCCGCTTTTCTGAATAGGTTGCAACGATCTCAGAAAAAATGCCGAAAGCCGGCAGTACAAGAATATAGACTTCTGGATGCCCCCATGCCCAAAACAAATTGACATACATCATCATGTTGCCGCCAAAATCAGAAGTAAAAAAGTGCATACCTAAAAGGCGGTCTAGAGAAAGCATAGCTAGAGTAGCAGTCAAAATAGGAAAAGCAAAAAGGATCAAGATCACTGAAGTAAATACAGACCAGACAAAAAGCGGCATTTTCATGAGTGTCATGCCAGGACAGCGCATTTTTAAAATCGTCACCATAAAATTGATGCCCGAGAGAAGAGACCCAACTCCTGAAACTTGAAGGCTCCATATCCAATAGTCGATCCCGACGCCTGGATTGTAGGCCAAACCCGATAAGGGAGGATATCCCGTCCACCCAGCTCCTGAATATTCCCCGATTATTAAGGAGATGATTAAAAGAGAGACTCCCGCTGCGTAAAGCCAAAAGCTTAAATTGTTCAAAAAAGGAAATGCCACATCGCGAGCCCCGATCTGCAAGGGAACGATAAAGTTCATCAAAGCAGCGACAGATCCCATCGCAACAAAAAAGATCATCGTCGATCCATGGGCCGTAAAAAGCTGCTGATAATGGGCCGAGGTCAAATAACCAAAAGACTCTCCGACCGAAAGCACCTGCTGAGCCCGCATCATCCCGGCATCAACGATCCCTTTAAAAAGCATTAGCCCTGTAACAACCAAATACATAATGCCGATTTTTTTATGGTCTACAGAAGTGAGCCACTCTTTCCATAACCATGTCCACTTCTTGTAATAGGTCAAAGCAGCTGCAAGCAGTATGCTGCCGAGAGCGATCGAAACACCCACAGAAGCTTCAATCGCATCGTGCTGAAAGGCGCTCCAAGTAAGCCTGCCAAATATATCGCTATAATGTATTGCTGCTAGTATGTGATTCATGCACCTTCCTTAATCTTGTCGGACATAGGCATCATGTATTTCATGATCACCCAATCAAATAATCCGGGGTCTGCCAAACGATAAAACGACTCAGGATCGTATGCGCTAGGTTTGGCTAACGACTCATAGCTAGTTCTATTCAAAACTCCCGAAGACGCTTGGACAGCCTGAACCCACTCATCAAATTCTGCATCAGAACTAGCTTTGGCCACAAAATACATTCCAGAAAAACCATCTCCGCTGATATGAGCCGAAAGCCCACGATAATTTCCAGGTGCGTCCGCCACTAAATAAAGCTGCGATCTCATCCCAGACATCGCATAAATCTGCCCCCCAAGTTCGGGAATCCAAAAAGAGTTCATTGGAGCGTCTGAAGTGATTTCAAAATGGATGGGAGTTTTTTCAGGGAACTGGAGAAAATTGACCGTTGCGATCTTTTGCTCGGGATAAATAAAAAGCCACTTCCACTGCAAGGCGACCACTTGGACCCTTAAAGGCTGAATGTCTGATTCAATCGGTTTAAAAGGATCGAGCTCATGAGCGCCTTTCCAGGTAAGGGCGCTCAAAATCAAAATGATGATAAAAGGAACTCCCCACCAAACAATTTCAGCCTTTGTGCTGTGGGTGAATCGAGGGTCGAAATCGCTGTGGTTGCGACTGGATCGATACTTCCAGACAATGATAGCGGTCATTAAAAAAACAGGAACGACAACGATCAACATCAAATAAATTGATAAGATCATTAACTCGCTTTGTTTTTTTCCAATCATTCCTTGAGGAGATATAACGGCAATTTTGCCTTGATAAACGTAAACAGCCCCAATAAAAACAACTGTAAAAACGAGCAAAAGCCAAAAGGCCCACCTAACAATCTTGTGCATGCGCCTCAAATGTGTATCAAAAACTTTTTTTACACGAAGAAGGAAAAGAAAGTCTAGAAGTTATTTTTAAACGTCAAAATAGGCAATTTGTGACAAAATAGAGACACTTTTTCAGCAGTTCTTACATGAAAAATCTCTTTTTTTTCCTTTTTCTAAGTTTTTATTCGCTCGGTTTCGCCTCCACCATTCAACAACATCCTTACCCTCACCCAATCCCTCTCACTCATCCACATGTCAACTTTGTTCATTCGAACAATGGAAGAAGAAATAATTAAGTTTTGAAAATGAAATACTAAAACCACCTAACAATAAATCATGGCGATTGTCATTCTCACCCATTCAATTTTTATTTATTGATTTACTTGTTTACTTGTTTACTTGTTTTACTTGTTTACTTGTTTACTTGTTTACTTGTTTAC
>DAINNB010000054.1:0-9512 GCA_036736085.1 Chlamydiales bacterium | reverse complement strand
CAGATCGGCAGGAGTTTTGATAGACATCTCTTTTTGATAATATTGCCCTCGCCAGAGTTGTTCTACGTTAGTTTCTTCTTGAGGAGGATCGAACAGCGAGCGAAACTTTTTCCAGCACTTTCCCAATAAGGAGGAAGAGGGGCAAGCCAGCCGTTTGACCTGCTGGAGAACTTGTTCACTTTCCATTTTTAGGCCCGATAGGAACTTGACCCCTGTGAGCTTTTCCAGTTCAAGAGGGGTTAGCCATTTTTGCTCTCCGTTTTGTTCGACGCAAATTTTTAGACCAGACATTGGGGTTCTCGGTTCATTTCCTTCCAAAACGAGCGGCCGTAGTCGAATGTCAGCTGGGCCCCTTCGGGGATCTCTTTTAAGCTGATAAAGACCATGCGAGGCAGTCCTCGCCAGTAGACAGAGTGGAGGGCCAAATTCGGCTCGGCGCTATGGTTAATAAAACGGGTGTGGTTGCCGTAGTGCTCCGCATCGAGGATGAACTGGCGCCGTCCCGCTTGCCAAGAAGCATAGCGGACGCAATAAATTTTGTCTTTAAGCAGGCGCTTGCGCCGTTCCTTAACGACGCCGGTATATTCGCCCACAAAGGCGCAAGAAGGGATTTTTTGTTCAGCGAATACGCCAAAGCCGATCTCTTCATTGATGTGGCGGACCGATAAACGAGGATTTAACCCTGTTTGAATTTCCATATCAAAATAAATGCCCATCCAAATTTTTTCAGGGGGTATCAAATCTTGCTCTTTGGCTTTTCTTGCTTGTTCAAGCACTTCGTCTAAAATTTTTTCACCTTCAAAAATAGGATGAGGAATATAAAAAAAATCTTCCCTCCCCGCTTCCATCGAAATGTTAGACTGGGAAAAACAAGGGTCCAATGCGCTTAAATAAGCAACGCAAGCTTGTTTATGTAAAAATTGGGCCAGCTCTAACGCCATGAGGCCAAAATGATTTCTTCTTTGCCTCAGAGGAAGATCGGAGGCTAAAATTTTGACCCAGTCCAACCTCTCTTGCAATACCGCTAAATGCAGCAGCGTTTGCCCTTTTTTATCGCAGGCTAAACGAACGAGAGGGTGAAGCAGCATTTCTTCATGGTCCAAGGGCAAAAGGGCCTCTAGCTCGCTCCAGGTCATTTTTCCATCGCTCAACTTATCCAATACGGACTGCCAGATAGCCACCTGGCCTGTTAATTTCATCTCATCATGCTCTTTCGTCTCAGCCAAATGAGGGCCGCTATATCTAGGTAAGGGAAGGATAAACGCTTGCTCCAAATCGTACCTCTAGTGGATTTTTGAAGAGACATTCTATTAACACGTTCGAGCTTGTTTATTCAAGTAAGATTTTCTTTTCCCCAAGAGAAAAATAAAACGGAGATATCCTGTAAAAAGGCGCTTGACAGAAGGGTGCAAATATTTTATCTTTCCTTCTTCCTAACCGGAGTGGTTCATGAAAGTAGTTGTCTCAAAGCTGGACTTGGTCAGCTTAATTGGAAAAATCCAAAGTATTATCGCCTCAAAACCTGCGATTCCCATTTTGGCCAACGTCTTGATTGAGGCGATGGATGACCAGCTGATCATCAGCGCGACGGACCTATCGGTCAGCATGTGTTGTTTTATTGAGGCCAAAGTGATCGAAGAAGGGGCTATTGCTCTGCCGGCGAGACGCTTTTTCCAGCTCGTAAGAGAGATTACTTCTCCCCAGATTAAAATCAGCGCGCCGACAACCGAAGTGGCGGAGATCACGACGGGATCTTCTGTATTCAAGATCAATGGAATGAGCAAGACCGAGTTTCCGGCATTTCCCGATCTGACGGGCTCGCTAAAAGTGAGCTTGCCGAACGCAACATTAAAACAGATGCTCTCTAAAACGGTGTTTTCTGCTGCCAAGGAAGATAGCCGCTATATGCTCAATGGGGTAAGAATTCGGATTGCAGATCAAAAGTCTACCTTTATCGGAACTGATGGAAAAAGGCTTGCCAAATCGATGACATCCGTTTCAGTCGATCCTTCTGTCCAGGGAGCTTACGTTGTTCCTTTAAAAGCCGTCGATGAGATGATCAAAATGCTCGATGATAGTGATAACGAGGCGACTCTGCTTTTGGCTGGAGATAAAATTTCTTTAGAAAGTGGCAACTTAACGCTTGTTTCCAAACTATTGGCCGGCCAGTATCCTGATGTAGAAAGAGTGATTCCGAGCAAATTAAACTATCAATTTGCTATCCATAGAGAAGAGCTGATGGCCCTTTTGCGTCAAATTTCTTTGTTTACTTCCGAAACAAGCAGCTCTGTTCGGTTTAGTTTTGAAACTGGACAACTCCATTTGGCTGCGATGAGCAATGATATCGGCGAAGGTCGAGTCAGCATGCCGGTGGATTTTAGCGGACCTAAGTTGGATATTGCCTTTAACCCGTATTTCTTCTTGGATATTTTGCGCCATAGCACGGAAGAGACAGTTCTTTTCGGGCTAAACGATGCGCATAATCCAGGTCTGATCACGGATGCTTCGGGAGCTTTGTTTGTGATCATGCCTATGAGGCTTACCGACGCCCCCTCACTGCAAAAACCGGAAGAGTCGGCAGTGCAGGTATAACCTTAATTTTGTTAAAAAATCGTGTTCCTCAAAACGATCTATTTGCGCAATTTTAGAAATTATGCGGAAACTCAAGTTGATTTCGATCCAAAATGCAACGTCTTGTACGGAGATAACGCGCAAGGAAAGACCAATCTCTTAGAGGCCATCTATCTTGTGGCCACAGGCAGATCTTTTAAGACGATGCGCCTTGAGGAGCTGATTCGAGAAGGTCAGTCCTTTTTTTATCTAGAAGCCGTTGTCGTAAGAGATATGATCGAGCAAACGATCAAACTTTCCTTTGATGGAGAGTCTCGCAGACTTCAAACGGAAGCCAATACGTATAGCTCGTTCCATCATCTTCTCGGTCTTCTCCCCTCTGTGCTTTATGCTCCGGCAGATACGGAGCTGATCACTGGATCTCCTGCTTTACGCCGCCGGTTTTTTAATCTGCATTTAGCTCAAAGCGATCCTCTCTATGTACATCATCTCTCCCGCTTTTGGCGTGCGATGAAGCAGCGCAACTGCCTTCTTCGCCAACGCAATGAAAATGATTTAGACTGCTGGGAGGCCGAAATGGCCCATTCCGCTGCTTATCTTTATAGCACCCGTATGGAAATGACCCTCGAGATGAAAGAGCCTTTGCTCAAGGCTTCTCATTCCCTCTCAGGAAAAAATGAATCTCTTGAACTTCGCTATCAACCTTCCTATCAACCCGACTCTTATCTTGCGCAAATGAAAAAAAACCGTCCCCGGGAAATTCTTTTAGGGGCCACTTTAACAGGTCCTCATCGAGATGAGCTCGCGCTGCATATCCAAAACAAGCCTGCCCGCCTGTTTGCTAGCGAAGGGCAGAAAAAAACAGCAATGGCTGCTTTGCGCTTAGCTGAATGGCAGCGTCTTTGCCGCAGGGTCGAAGGGATGGCCTTAATGGGCATCGATGATTTTGGACTTCACTTAGATAATCCAAGGCAAGAGCTGTTATGCAATCAGCTCGACAACCTAGGGCAAGTCTTTTTGACCACTCCCCACTCCCCGACTTCTTGGAAAGCCCTTTCAGGAGCTCATCAAATACGGATCGAGGCGGGGTCGGTTAGTTAGAAAGACCCTTGTTTGGGGTTGTTGACTTTGCCACCATAAATACCCTCCTAAAGAAAAAGTATTTTTAACGTCGACCCCAATGCCTTCAGGTAAATATTTGATATGTTTTTCTAATCGTGGATCTTTTTTGCTTTGAGTAAAATAAATCAGCTTGGAGATTGCCAAGTCTGTAATAGTGGTGATTATCATAAGAGGAGAAATGACTAATGGCCCTAATAATGGAATTTTTGCTAATTGAGTTATTGCTTTATAAGAAACATCTACTATTTCAACTGCTTTCATGTAGGCCTGTTTTTTAAATAATTACAAATAAATTATATAACAATTAAAGTTTAATTTAAACTGTTTTTAATTAAAAAAACAAGACTTTGAATATCAGTTTCTTAAGCTGTTATTTCAAAAATTTTAATAAAGCCTCCCCCAGAGGAAACGCTCCGCTTCCCCCCTTTTTCTCAGCGAATAGAGAGAGGATTTTACTTGCGAGCACTTTGCCTAGCTGGACCCCTTCTTGATCAAAGGAATTGATATTCCAGATAAATCCTTGGAAAGCTACTTTGTGTTCATAATAGGCCAAAAGAGCGCCTAATGTGTGGGCATCGAGGCGATCTGCAAGCAAAATCCGATTCGGCCGATTCCCCGGAAACACTTTATTAGGGTTTTTGTTCTTCTGCCCTTGTGCCAGCGCAATCGATTGAGCAAATAAATTCGAAAGCAGTTTTTCTTGCGATGTAGTCCCCTGTATCGATAAATCCGTTTTATGTTGGCTATGGCGAAATCCGATAAATTCTAGCGGAATGACATCAGCTCCTTGATGAATAAGCTGATAAAAAGAGTGCTGCCCGTTCGTTCCTGGCTCTCCCCAAATCACAGGACCTGTCGAATAAGCGCATCGATTTCCTTGCTTGTCAATCGATTTTCCATTCGATTCCATATCGAGCTGCTGCAAATGAGCTGGAAAACGAATAAGAGCCTGCGAATAAGGGATCACAGCCACTGTCGGCAAGTGCAAAAAGTTTCGATTCCAAATCCCCAAAAGCGCAGAAAATAAAGGCAAGTTATGTCCTAGCTTAGCTGTTCTAGCATGAACATCCATCTCATGCGCTCCCTTAAGCACATCCATAAATTTCTCATACCCTAAAGCAAACCCGAGCATGACAGCGCCCACCATCGACGTCGCTGAATAACGTCCTCCCACAAAATCCCAAATATAAAAAGAAGCCAAATACCTCGATGGATCATCCATCGGGCTTTTCTCTCCTGTCACAGCAACAAAATGTTTTTTAGGGTCCACGTTCGTTTTAGAAAATCTCTCCCTCACAAACTCTTCATTCGTCAGCGTCTCTAATGTCGAGCCCGATTTCGACACCACTACAACAAGTGTTTTCCTAGGGTCAATTTTAGACAGCACCAAGTTCGCATCGTCTGGATCTACGTTCGAGATAAAATGGACTCTTCGATGAGGCAGATGAAACGCTTCCAGCGCCATAGAAAGCGCACGCGGCCCTAAATCCGATCCCCCAATTCCAATCTGCACCAAATCAGTAAACTGCCCGTCAATCCCCTTCAAAAACTCCCGCAACTTCTCTAACTCTCTCATCGCCCGATCCGACGCTTCCCTAGCCGCCTTCTCTTCCCTCCTCCCTGTAAAAACATCCCTCATCGCCGTATGCAGCACGCTTCGGTTTTCGCTCTCAAATCCCTCAATGCGATTCATCACTTCCCCGCCTTGCATCAAACCCATCTTCTTCAAAGCGTCCGTTTCCTCAGCCAATCCCCACAAAGCCTCAATCACCTCGTCATCCACTCTCTCGGTCCCATATAACAAATCAAATCCCTCCCCCTTCATCGCATACTTCCCTATCCGCTCCGGAGTAAGCGTTCCCTCTTTCGTCAAATCGACTGGATGCTGGCTTAATTTTAAAAGTGTTTGAAAAGACTTTGTTTGCATAAACATAAAAAAGCTCCTTGTAAGATCCGCCGAGAGGCAAGGGCTTCGCCCCTGCACCCCACCAAAGGACTGGCGTCCTCTGGACTCCTCTTATTTTTTGATTCATCTGCTTTCGTGTAGCGAAAGCAGATGAATCAAGATAGACAAAAAAAGGAGTCCAGAGGACGCCAGTCCTTTGGTCGGGTGCGGGGCGAAGCCCTGCTTTTTCTCGTCGAAAAGAAAATATATTGTGTAAAAATCCTGTATTTTAGTAATCTAAATCCTCGATCGGGGCATAGCGCAGTTTGGCTAGCGCGACTGGTTTGGGACCAGTAGGTCGGGGGTTCAAATCCCTCTGCCCCGAATCTCTTTCAAAGTTCCCTAACAGTTCCACCTGCTGCTTCGAATCCTAGTAGTTTTCTTCTTCCTTGTGCGCTGAGCGAGTGAGGGAGCACTTGAATTTCGTCTAAGCCGTCCCACTGTTCTGCTAAGAATTCTTCAAAAACGACCCGAAAAGGATGATTTGATTCATACAACGCATCGATAATTTTATCAATTTCAAAGAATGTTTCCTCCGTCATGCATTCATTTTTAGGGAAGCAAAGGCCGGTCAAGGCTGAAAGAGGAAGGAAAGAAAGGCCATCTTGGTTGTAGCGAAGAGAGGGCATGGGCCATCTAGGCGCTTGAATGGCGATGAGAAAGTGTTCAAAGCGTTCGCGGGAAAGAAGGTTGAGGGCGCGGGTGAGGCTGGGAAGGGGCGAGGCGTCGAAGCAGAGAACGAGAGGAAGCTCATCGGGGAGGTGATGCGCGAGGAGTTGGCAATAAGAGCTTAATGCATCAGCGCAAAAAAATTGAGGATGGGCATTTTTATTTTGCTCAGTCCAGGTTTCATAATTTGTTTTTTGCAGATCATTCCAAAGAAAGTGGGAGTGAAAATCTGCGGAGCCTTGGAATAAAATACCGCCTAAAGACTGCTCTTTGTAAAGAGGCCAGATCGTTTGAGAAAAGTGCTTACAAGCAAGCGCCAAAGCTTGGAAGCGCTGCTCGTCTGTAAGAGGAAAAAAGGGGGCTTCTAGGTCAAAAACGAAACGCCATAGAATTTTTTTCGTGGTGGATGGGACCGTCCAGCTCAGATCGGCATGAGGCTGACATGGAAGCTCGACGATAAGGGTGTTGTCCGGCGTGGGGTAAAAAGGGGCGCCATCGATTAAAAATGTCTGATAGTCCCAACTAAGCTTGGGAGGGGCTTCTTCATCCATAGGTATACTCAAGGTGATAAATGGTTCGTCCTTGCTTCATCCATAAATCGTTAAAAAAAGAACGACCGAAATCAGCGATATTGGTTACATAGTAGGGACTAGGATGGACAGAGGTCCATCTTGGAGAGAGAGAAAATTCGTTAAGCATCCATTCGACATAAGGAAAATCATCTGTAGCGAAATGCGCTTTGGCAGATGGCGCCAAAATAGCGGAGAGCTCTTTGAGAAAATCTTGATTGACTAGGCGATTTTTTGCGTGTCTTAGTTTAGGCCAAGGGTCAGGAAAATTTACATGAGTAGCTGAGATGCTTAAGGCTGGGACGTAATGGCGTACAAAAGTGAGAGCGTCGGCGCAAACGACAAATAAATTGGGGATGTTTTCCCGATGGATTTTAGCCCACACTTTCCGGGCTCTTTCAAAAAGTCTGTCGACCCCAATCCAATTGCAGTCAGGATATTTTTGAGCCTGCTCTCCAATCCACTGACCATTGCCGCAGCAAAACTCAATGACGACAGGCTTGTCATTGCCAAAAAACTGGGGATCTGCCCAATTAAGCCTCCCCCACTGGTCGTGTTTATCATAGTACCCAGGAATGTACATCGCTCGATCGAGAATGATCGGCCGCCTTTCTTCCCATGTGAAAGGAATTCTTAAATCACTTGCTTTTTTCATGCAGCAAATTATAACGCAATCGATTTATTTATCTATAGATTATAAGGGCTCCGCCCTTAAGCCCGCCAAGGGGACAAGTCCCCTTGGAACCCCTTTTTCATTTATATATAAAAACAAAAGGGAGTCCAGAGGGCGTCAGCCCTTTGGCGGGTCTAAGGGCGGAGCCCTTCATTGGCGAGCAAGAATTAGCTATTAATATAGTGCTTGCCAGATTCCTGAGTAATTGATACATTTCAAGTTGATTTGGGTGGAGCCTTTTTTATGAAAAAATCTTTGTATGCGTTATTGTTCACTTTATTAAGCCAGACTGCGTTTGCTGCCGACGGAACGGCCCAGGCGTCGTTTCTCGACTTAAAGAAAGTTTTCGCCTCCTCTCCGACCATTTATACCTTGTTATCTTTGATGTCTGTCGCTTCTTTGGTGATTTGGCTCTATAGCTTGGCTACTTTTCGAACAAAAGAGATCATGCCTAAAAATTTTTCCGATCGAGTGCGCGCTATGTTGGAAGCTGCGCAGTATGAGGAAGCTCACAGTTTTTGCAAAAGTGACGCTAATATTTTAGCTGGGATTGTGGCAGTTGGTATAACTACCCGCAAGCTTGGAGCTCAAGTGATGATGGACGCGATGAAATCTGAAGGGAAAAGAGCTTCTACGGCTTTTTGGCAGCGTTTGTCTTTATTGAATGATATCGTGATTGTCGCTCCGATGCTTGGACTGCTTGGGACCGTGATTGGGATGTTTTATTCATTTTATGATGTGAACCGTTCGATTGAGAGCATCAACGCCCTATTTGATGGTTTGGGGATTGCTGTAGGAACGACAGTGATGGGACTTATCGTAGCGATTTTGGCGATGATTTTTTACACTACATTAAAATACCGTCTCGTGAGAACATTAAGTTTAGTGGAAAATGAAGCAGTTTCGATCAGTACGCTGATTGATACAAAAGGACATTGATCATGGATTTAATTCCTCATGATGAGTTGAAGCCGACGAGTGGGATCAATTATGCCCCGATGATCGACTTTCTCTTTTTGATGCTGGCCTTATTTGCTACGCTTGCGATTTCAAAAGCTTCGCTTCATGATACAGAGATCCATCTGGCGGAGCTCAAATCCCCTTCTCGCGCAAATGCGATCCAAGCTAAAAAAGAGATCCAGCAGATCAACATTTCCATCACAGCCAGCGGGCAATTTAAATGGCTGACGGAATTTCAAGAATACCCGATGAACCGCGTCGAAGAGGTCCAAGAAGAACTGGCGCGCCAATATCAGATCGGGGCCTTGGCCCAAGACAAAGCCCAGACAGAGATCCTTTTGCACATCGATAAGCAAGCCCCTTGGGACCCTATCGCCAAAACGATCTTTGCTGTAAGAGAGCTAGGTTTTTCGGTTCACCCTGTTTATACTTCAGACGAATAAGGTTTTTTACTGCCAGATCCATTTTTCTTGAAGCAAACACCCATTTCCGGTTACACTACTGGCTTCTGCCCAGGTGGTGAAATTGGTAGACACGCCAGATTTAGGTTCTGGTGCTGCAAGGTGTGAAGGTTCGAGTCCTTTCCTGGGCAATACCCCCTTTTTTAACTTCTAAGTTCTTATTTTCATTTAAAACAATATTAAAAATTGTATCAGTCCCTTCGATTTGAATCGGAAAAATTGTGGTGTCGAAATTCTGGGCAGTTTTTAAGCTCTTAGAACAAGTGAACGCGAAGATCTCCCGCTTTTTTAACAATTCATGCTAAGCAGTAGTTTTTATTGCGAAGCAAGCTCAAGAACGCGCCTGTAAGCGGATTCTTCAGCCTCCTTCGATGTAACTCAATCAAGAGACGGCTTAATCTCTTATGCTCCAATCGTTTAAGAAAAACTCAAAACAATTAACCATATATTTTACAATTGTTTTGTATAATATTATTATAAATAAATAAGTTTTTTAATAATTATTTAGATGAAAAACAAATTAAAAAAGGATTTCTTATGGC
>DAINNB010000053.1:8619-9530 GCA_036736085.1 Chlamydiales bacterium | reverse complement strand
TTTTTGCACAATCTTTTACCTCTCTCTCCAAGCGAATGTAAAAAGGTGGGCCTTGCAAAGACCATAGATCGATTTTTAGAAAGGGGAGGGTTTCCTGAACCTTTTTTAACTTCTGATTTAGTGGATGCTAATCGCTGGAGAAATCAATACAATGATAGCCTTCTTCGAACAGATGTTTTGGAATTTGATACGATTCATAATATTTATGCAATGCGAATGGTTTTTGAGCTATTAAGAGAAAAAGTGTGATCACCTGTTTCTTATAAATCTATAGCTGAAGATGTGTCTATATCTCCGAATACATTAATAAAGTATATAGAAATTTTAGAGGCCCTTTATATTGTTTTTCGAGTAACGCCATTTTCCAAAAATATTGCCCGGAGCCTTTTGAAAGAACCGAAGATTTATTTTTTTGATGTAGGGCTTGTGAATGGAGATTTGGGAGCTAAATTTGAAAATCTTATAGCCTGTTGTTTGTTGAAGCATGTTTACGCAAAAATTGATTACCAGGCCGAAAATTATTCACTTAAATATTTACAAACTAAAGATCGTCAAGAAGTTGATTTTGCCCTTGTTAAAGATAAAGAAATTAAGAGTATGATTGAAGTGAAGTTATCCAATCATAGTATTCATCCTGGACTTTCTTATTTTCATAAAAAATACGATCTTGCTGCTATTCAACTCGTAAAAGATCTAAAGCGTCAGAGAATAGAGGGTGGAATAGAAATTCTTGATGCAGACTCTTTTCTTGTGGAATTGGATTTGTGATTTTTAAGAAGTTGCTTTCAGGTTCTTTTGGTCCAGATCTCTAGGCTTCTAGACGAGGCTCCGCCCCACACCCCGCAAAAGGAGTAATAAAAAAAGGCGGAGGTGGTGAGTATATAGAAGACAAAAGGAGGGAAAGGAGACCA